>CAYHJH010000014.1:1800-17523 GCA_964356605.1 uncultured Anaerolineaceae bacterium | reverse complement strand
TACCCCCTCTCCGCGCTGGGTGGCCGTCCCAACTCTGGGAGAAGGAAGGTGGACGATGGACGGAAGACGGAGGACAGTCAACCGTCTACCGTCGACGGTCGTCGGCGGAGAGGGGGAGGGGGTGAGGGGCGGGAGATAAGGGTTCAGGCCCGTTTTTCAGCATCCTGTTAGGGCTCGGGGCGCCCTTCGGTTGACCCCGTCTCTGGCCATGCGGTATAATCCACCGGCGCTCCACCTAGGAGCCACAATAATCGGATCAACGGATGCCCAAGCGAACTTACCAGCCAAAGATTCGCCGCAGAGTGCGGGTCCACGGTTTTCGTGCAAGAATGGCAACGCGGGGCGGCAGGGAGGTTCTCCGCCGACGCAGGCGGAGAGGCCGCTCCCGGCTTGCCGTCCGCAGCAACGCGCACGTAAAGAAGACCAACTGGAAAGCCTAGAGCCGGGATCCGGGTCGCGACCGAGCCCCGGGTGAATCGAGAATACAGGCTTACCAGCGGGACGGATTTCAAGCGGGTGCGGCGTACTGGGAAATCTTATGCCCACCCGCTCGTTTTTTTGATTGCCAGCCCCAACCGCGAGCGACACTCGCGCTTCGGAGTGACCGTTGGCCGCTCGTTGGGGTCCGCAGTCAAGCGAAATCGAGCCAAGCGGCGTCTGCGCGAGGCGCTCAGGCGCCTCCAGGCCGACGTCTTGCCGGGTTGGGACTTGATCCTGGTGGCCCGGACTGGACTCGTCGAGGCCCCTTGGCCGGAATTGCTCAAGGCGATCGAAGGCCTATTCAGAAAGGCGAATTTGATCCGCGCAACAGAATGAGCCAGACCACACTCGACCAGCGACAGGAGCGAATGGAATCCGTGGTCCGGCTTGATGTACGGCACCAGATCCCGGGAGACGCTCACTATCACGACGAAGAACCCGCATTGCGCGAGTTTCCGGTCACGCTCTCGACTCTGCCGCGGCTTCCGGCCCTGGCGCTGATCCGGCTGTATCAGGCGACTTTCTCACGCACCCTTCCTTCCGCAATATGCCGTTTCTATCCGACCTGCTCTCATTACAGCTACCAGGCGATCGCGAGGTACGGGCTTCTCAAGGGGTCGGCCCTCTCTGCCTGGCGCATCTTGCGCTGCCAGCCCTTCAGCAAGGGCGGGTATGACCCGGTCCCGTGAGGCAGTAAGGAGCATGATTCCCAAGCCCCGGGTCTCCCTGCTGCAGGTCTCTGTTCTCCTCGGAGTTGCCCTCTTCCTCAGCGCGTGTGTCGGCGGCAATTTCCGTGGGGCTTCAAGCTGGCCGGGGCTGAGCAGTGACGGATCGTTGGCCTTTGTGGCCTTCAACGAGGCGATCTACGCGGTCGATCTTCAAGACGGAGACTTAAGCTGGAAATACCCCGCCCAGACCGAGCGTGGCCGGATCTTCTATGCCGCGCCGGCAGTGAGCGCTGACGGCCTGGTACTCGTCGGCGACTTCCTCAATCAGATCACGGCGCTTGATGCGAAAGATGGGTCGGCTGTTTGGGGTCCGATCCAACTTTCCACACCCACCCAGCGGATCATCGGCGCTCCGACAGTGGCCGGCGAACTCGTGCTGGTGCCCTCCAGCGATGGGCGCCTGTACGCTCGCCACCTGGCCGATGGCAAGGAAGCGTGGACATTCCCGGACGCCGCAAGCAAGCCGCTGACCCACGCGCTGTGGTCGGCCCCCGTTGTGAGCGAGGATCGGGTTTTCCTGGCGGGCCTCGATCACAATCTATATGTGCTCGACCTAGATACCGGCGAATTGCTGTGGAACGACCCGCCGAATCTCGGGGGCGCCATCGCCGATTCGCCGGTGCTGACGACCGATATGATCCTGGTCGGGACCTTCGCCAACGAGCTGCGGGCCCTAGATGCGGATCGTGGCCGTATGCAGTGGTCGTTTCAAGCGACGGATTGGGTATGGGGCGCACCCGCAGTTGGAGACGGGATCGCGTACTTTGGCGACCTCTCCGGCATCCTGCATGCTGTGGCCGTGGAAGACGGGAACGAGATCTGGAATGTGGCTCTTGGCAGTTCGATCTCCGCTTCGCCCGTCTATCACCAAGACCGGATCTACATCGTCACCGAGGGCGGACTGCTGATCGCCCGCGAGGCCTCCACAAACACGGAGCTTTGGCAACAGTCCATCCAGGGTCAGTTGCTCAGCGATCCGTTGCTCATCGGCGATACATTGCTGGTTGCCTCAAGTTCGGGAGAGCCGCTGTTGAGTGCCTTTGTTGCCGAGTCCGGCGCGAGCCGCTGGACCTTCTCCCCATCTGAAGGGTCATAGGAAATGTGGGACACACTGATTCTGAACCCGATGATCAATACACTGCTCTTTATCTACAGCCTGCTGGGTCCGCAGCTGGGACTGGCTGGCGCCTTCGGCCTGGCGATCATCGGCTTCACTCTGCTGATCCGGCTGATCACGCTCCCGCTGACCTTCAAACAACAGCAAAGCACTCAACGGATGCAAGAGATGCAGCAGGATAAGCGGTTCTTGAAGCTTCAGGAAAAGCACAAAGGAAACCGCCAGAAGCTGCAGGAAGAGCAGATGAAGCTCTATAAAGAGTTGGGCATCAACCCGCTCTCGGGTTGCCTGCCGACGGTGATCCAGCTTCCAATCATCTTCGGGCTCTACGGCGCAATCATCCGGGCCCTGGCGAACGCCCCGGTCCAACTACTGGACCTTTCCAGGCACATCTATGATTCGATCCCCTCCAACATCATCCCGCTCGACAGCCGATTCCTGTGGATGGATCTGGGTCAGCCGGAACGCTTGCAGTTGGATTTCCTATCCAGCGTGCCGATCCTCGGGCAGGGCCTTCCGGTGCTAGCAATCATCGTCGTGGTCACGACCTATTTGCAGACCAAACTCACCACGCCGCCCAGTCCAGGTGGTCAGGGGGCACAGATGACGCAGGTGATGAACGTCTACATGCCGTTGTTCCTCGGCTATTTTGCCTATACCCTGGCCTCGGGTTTAGCGCTGTATTTCGTGGTCAGCAACCTGCTTGGCATCATCCAGGCGGCCGTGATGAAGCGGATGCGCGCGAACACTGCAACTCAACCGAAGCGATCCCCGGAGAAGGCATTGCCCAAGGGTTGATATGGCGCTGAAGAAGACCAGCCTGGAAGTTATCGCCCCCACCGTCGCAGAGGCCATCGCTCGAGGAGCGGCCGAACTCGGCATCCCGCAAGCAGACCTTGAAGTGGAAGTGTTGGACGAAGGCGGGAAGGGCTTCCTCGGCCTTTCGGGCAGGCAAGCCCGGGTGCGTCTCAGTATCCCGTTGCAGGAAGAGCCCGCGCAGACCGCCCCCCGAGGTGAGCCCGAGGGCTTTGAACAGGAGCTCAAGTTCGACGAAGCAGTGGAGGAGGACGGTGAGCTGGCGCCTGATACTCAGACGGTCCGCGTGGCGCAAGACACCGTCCGAGAGTTGATCCAGCGCATGGGCCTGGAGGCCCAGGTCAGGGCTCGCTGGGGTCCAAGCGACCCGGAGGCCCGGACCCGTCCCTTATTGGTCGATGTTCGAGGCGATGACCTGGGCATTCTGATCGGCAGGCGGGGCGAGACTCTTTCGGCCTTGCAATACATCACGCGCTTGATTGTGGCCAAGGAATTACAAGAGCAAGTCGCTGTGGTCGTTGACATTGAAGGCTATCGGGCTCGCCGCGAAGACCAGTTGCGCCAGCTGGCAGTTAAGATGGCTGACCAGGCTCTCGAGCTTGCGCGGACCATGGAGCTGGAGCCGATGCCCGCGAACGAGCGTCGGATCATTCACATCGCGCTTCGCGATCACCCAGCCGTCCGTACCGAGAGCGTCGGGGAAGGTGCCGACCGCAAGGTCACGATCATCCCGAAGGGCTAATCCATCGAGGACCCTCAAGCCACATTTGATTCCTCGCTCTTCGTGACCGAATTCTTCCCCGTCGACTACCTGTTGATCGGGCACCTCTCAGAGGACCGCACGCCCGAGGGGTCGGCCCTGGGTGGCACAGTCGCCTACGCTGGTCTGACGGCGCACGCCCTGGGGCGTGCAGTTGGCCTCGTGACCTCCGCCTCCGAGACGCTTGACCTCTACCCGGTCCGCGAGTTCGCGCTTTCCCGCAAGCTTGCTCCTATTTCGACCTCCTTTGAAAACCGCTACACTTCCAAGGGTCGAGTGCAAACTTTGCTGGGGAGGGCGGCGGATCTAGAGCTCGGCGATGTGCCCCTGGCCTGGCGGAATCCCAAGATCGTTCACCTCGCTCCGATCGCCCGTGAGATCCCTGCCGAGCTGGCGCAAGCCTTCCCGAATTCATTTGTGGGAGTCACACCCCAAGGATCAATGCGGGAATGGGACTCGGTAGGACGGGTTAGGCTGCGGTCCTGGGAATCAGTTCACGATCTGCTGCACGCGGCGGATGCGGTGGTCCTCAGCATTGAAGACCTGGGGATGGATATCACGGCGGCGGAAGCCATGGCGACTCACTGTCGGGTCCTGGTGGTAACCGAGGCAGCCCAGGGCGCCCGGGTGTACACGCAGCGACGATCAGAATCAGTGCCTGCCCCGTCCAGGCAAGAGGTCGATCCCACCGGCGCTGGCGATATCTTCGCCGCTGTGTATTTCATTCGTCTCCAGCAGTCGGGCGACCCCTGGGAGGCGGCCGAGATTGCCAATCAAATTGCGGCGGTATCCGTGACGCGCCGCGGTCTGGCTGGGACGCCGACGCCGGCCGAGGCCGAGGCGGCGTTGCAAGCCACAGGAAACTGATGCCGACCTACGCGCTGGTTAACCAGAAAGGGGGCGTAGGAAAGACCACTACGGCCGTCAGCCTCGGTTCGCTGCTGGCTCAGCACGGCGAGAAGGTGTTGGTCGTTGATGCAGATCCCCAAGCCAACGCCACATCCTGCCTGGGGATCGAGCAAGGCAAAGTCAGCCAGGGGACCTACGAGGCACTCATCGAGGGCGTGCCTGCCAAGGACTGTGTGCTGCACAGCCCTGGGCTGAAGCTGACCCTGCTCCCCTCGACGCCCGCACTGGCTGGTGCGCAGATCGAGTTGGTCGGCATGTCGGACCGGGAGCTGGCCCTTCGGCAGGCGCTCGAACCACTTAACGGCCACTTTGACTACGTTTTGATCGACTGCCCGCCCTCCCTCGGACTGCTAACACTAAACGGATTGGTGGCCGCTCAAAGCGGGGTCATTATCCCGGTCCAGTGCGAGTATCTGGCACTCGAGGGACTATCACAGCTGATGAGTACGCTGGAGCGCGTGCGCGGCAGTCTCTTCCCAGAGCTCAGCGTCCGCGGGCTGCTGCTGACCATGTACGACCCCCGCACCCGCCTCTCGAACGAGGTGGCCGACGAACTGCGGAATCATTTCGGCGATCTGGTGTTCCATTCCATCATTCCCCGCAGCGTGCGGCTGGCGGAGGCACCGTCCCACGGGCTGCCGATCAACGTGTACGCGCCGAACTCCCCCGGAGGCCTTGCCTATCGGGCTTTTACCGAGGAATTGCTGAGGGGAGACCAGCGCCGGGTGCCCCGCGCGGCGGAAATGGCCCATGGCGCGTAAGCGCGCCCTCGGCAAGGGTCTCGAGGCGCTGATCCCCACCCGACCTGCGGCCGGGATCGCCGAGCTCCCGCTCGATCGCATCACGCCAAATCCACGACAACCCCGCACTCGATTCCCACCGGAAGAGCTGAGTGAGCTGGCCGAGTCCATCAAGCGACACGGCCTGCTGCAACCCCTGTTGGTAGTCGCCACTCCTGACGGATATCAGTTGGTCGCCGGTGAGCGAAGGCTGCTGGCCTCTCGCATGGCCGGCCTTCGATCCGTCCCTGCACTGGTCCGCCAGGCCAGCGAGCAAGCCGGTCTCGAAATGGCGCTCATCGAAAATCTGCAGCGAACGGATCTGAACCCGCTGGAGGAAGCCGAGGGTTTTCGCCAGTTAAGCGACGATTTTGGTCTCTCGCATGATCAGATCGCCACTCTCACAGGTCGCAGCCGGAGCGATGTGACCAACACCTTGCGGCTGCTCAAACTCTCCGCTGCCGTGCGCGAGGCGCTGGCCAGCGGACAGATCAGCGCGGGTCACGCCCGGGCTTTGCTCGGCCTGGCTCGCGCCCATGATCAAGCGGCTGCGCTGCGTACCCTCATCTCCAAGGCGCTGAACGTTCGCCAGGCCGAGGCGCTGGTCCGGCGCTTGACCGAGAGGCCCGGGCGCCGCAAGCCAGCCTCCCGCGTGAGCCCCGAAGCGGCGGCCCTGGAGAGCCGCCTGGAAGAAGAGTTGGGGACCCGGGTTCGGATCCAGCGCGGAAAGCGCGGCGGTCAGGTCATCATCCACTTTTATTCCGACGAAGAACTCAACGCCATCGCCGATCGGCTGCTCACCGAAGGTGGAGCGGAGTCATGAGGCCAAATGGTCGCGCGACCCTGCGGGGTATAATGCGCTCCGCGCTCGGGCAGGCCCTTCGGCTCCGCTCAAGGCAGGCAGAGTGAAATTCGAAGGCAAGGTTGCCGTCGTCACCGGAGCCTCGCGCGGCATCGGAAGAGCGATCGCCGAGGAACTCGGGCGCGGCGGCGCCAGCATCGTGGTCAACTACCGCAGTGGCGCTGAAGCCGCCGAGCAGGTGGTGCAGTTGATCCAGGCGGCGGGCGGAAAAGCTGCGGCGCACCAGGCGGACGTGGGCCAGGTCCAGCAAGCCCAGGGTTTGATCCAGTTCGCGATCGATCACTTTGGCGATCTCCAGATCCTGGTCAACAATGCCGGCATCATTCGCGACGGGCTCATCATGACCATGAAAGAGGCAGATTGGGACGCGGTGCTGCAGACCAACCTTAAAGCCACCTTTAACTGCTCCAAGGCCGCCGTTCGGCACATGATACGCAAGCGCTACGGCAGAATCATCAACATCACTTCGGTGGCCGGCCAGATGGGCAACCCCGGTCAGACGAATTACTCAGCCTCCAAGGCCGGCCAGATCGGCTTTACCCGCGCGCTGGCCAGGGAGGTCGGATCTCGGAACGTGACCGTCAACGCGGTGGCGGCCGGCTATATCGATACCGAGATATGGAAAGATACGCCGCAGACCGCAATCGAGGCGCTGCTGGGCTTGATCCCGCTCGGACGCCCCGGGCAGCCGGAGGAGGTTGCGAAGGCAGTGGCCTACCTGGCTTCCGACGACGCTGCCTACATCACTGGACACGTGCTAACGGTCGACGGCGGGATGGCGATGCACTAGGTCATGGCCGAGCAGCAACATGAGGTCCGCAGAGCGCCGGGCACAACCACTATCGCGCCCGGCGTATTAGTCCGGATTGCCCAGCTGGCTGCAATCTCGGTCCCAGGAGTATCCAGCCTCGCGCCGGTTCCCGGAGGTGTGAACCGACTGTTTCGGAGCGGCTCGAGCGACGGGGTTCGGGTCGATGTCGATGACAACCGTGTGTCAACCGACCTGTTTCTCACTCTGAGCCACGGCGTCGACGCGCGGAAGGTCAGCCGCGATGTGCAGCGAGCCGTGGCCCGCGCCATCGAAGATATGGTTGGCATGCAGGTGGAATGCATCGATGTGCACATCCAAGAGATCGACTTTGAACAGCCGGGCGGTGGGGAGTGAAGCATGAACGCCGGCGAGCGCGTTCATTGGCATTGCAGGCGCTCTACGAGGTGGACAGCGTCGGGCATCCCCCGGAGGAGGTTCTGGCCCGCTATGAGGAGAACCTGAGCCCCGAGGGCAAAGATTTCCTACGGCAGGTGGTGCTCGGCACGCTCGAATCGGCCGACAAGATCGACGCCATGGTCGCCGCGAGCGCACCCGAATGGCCGGTGGATGAACTGGCAGTCATCGATCGCAACATTCTGAGGCTCGCCCTCTGGGAGTTTCTTTTCTGGGGCGAGACACCGGTAAAGGTCGCGATCAACGAGGCCGTCGAGTTAGCCAAGCGCTACGGCTCAGACAGCGCTCCTCGATTCGTGAACGGCGTCCTGGGGTCGCTCGCCAACCGGAGGCTCTCGACCAAGCCCTCCCCCGTTGAATAGGCACCTTCATGGAAATCCTTGGCATCGGCCCTATGGAAGCGCTTTTCATCGCGCTGATCGCGCTCATCGCAGTCGGTCCCCGGGACATCGGAAAAACGGCCCGCTCGATGGGCCGTTTATTGAATCGGCTTTATCGATCCGAAGCCTGGCACAATCTCACGCAGGCCTCGAGGAATCTGCGGTCGCTGCCGAACCGACTGGCCCGTGAGGCAGCGCTAGAAGAGTTGGACCAGGTGCGGCAGGATTTGAAGGAGGGGATACCCTCCTCACTGGTCCCTGGCCCAGCTGCAATCGATCCGAAACCAACCGGAAAAGATTCGGGCCTCGAGCACGCGGCATCGACCCTTCAGCCCGAGGGTGAGTCCCCTGAATTGCGCCGGACCGATGGTTCAGCTCCGAAGCGCAAGCCGGCAAAACGAGCAGGGAACACTCGCCGCAAGAAAATCTCCTCGGCGAGCAAGCCGCGCAAGGCAGGTACCCGCCGAGGGCGCAAGAGTTAGCCTATGGCCAAGCTGAAAAGCAGGCTTGGGCGGGTGCTCAGCGCGCCGATTCGCCTCCTCACCTGGCCGGTTCGCGCCTTCCGCGGCTTTCTAAACTACGAACCCGAAGACACAGCTACGACCGAAGTATTTGCCCGTGCCTTTGAACAGCCCGCGGTGCTGATCGACCACCTCGACGCGCTACGGCGCCACCTCTTCCGGGCAATCATCGTTCTCGCAGCGACTACCGCGCTCAGCTTCGCGATCGCGCCGCGCATCATTGACTGGTTGGCTCAGCCCGTCGGTGGGAGGGGAGCGCTGCAGGCGATCGAGGTGACCGAGTCGATCGGCGCCTTCATGCGAGTCTCGCTCCTAAGCGGATTCGCCCTCGCATTTCCTTATCTATGCCTGGAGTTGTTTGCCTTCGTGAACCCTGGCCTGAAGCGAGGCGAACGGCGGCTGCTGCTTGTCGCGGTGCCGATCGCCTCTTTGCTATTTCTAGCCGGACTGGCCTTCACCTACTTTGTCGTGCTCCCCTCCGCGCTGCCGTTCCTGCTCAACTTTATGGGCATCCCCACGACTCCCCGCCCGCTGAATTACATCCGTTTCGTGACCAATCTCATGTTGTGGATCGGGGTGGCTTTCGAGTTTCCGTTATTGATCTTTGTCTTGGCCAAATTCGGGTTGGTTAAGGCCGGTGCGCTCGCCCGTGGCTGGCGCTACGCGATCGTCGCGATCGCGGTGCTGTCCGCGGCCGCAACCCCAACCATCGACCCGGTCAACATGGCGCTGGTCATGGCGCCGATGCTGGTGCTCTACTTCTTCAGCGTGTTGCTGGCGGCTATCGCACAGCCGCGCAGAGGGCGCAGCGGTCAGCGTGCATAAGTGCCCATCAGTTCGGCCTGAGCCAGGATATGAGTCTCAATCGCAGCCAGCAATTGTGCCTTGTTGGCGCCACCTCCCAGTTCCAGAACCGCGTCCAGCGCATAGAGCTTAAAGAAGTAGCGGTGCGTGCCCCCCGGCGGGCACGGGCCTCCATAGCCCAGCGCTCTCCAACTGTTCGATCCATGCACGCTTCCGTCCGCCTGCGTCGGATCGGGTGAGATCGCCTCGGCGAGCGCCCTCGCCTCGGCCGGGATGTTGAACAGTACCCAGTGCACCCACGTTCCGGCCGGCGCGTCCGGGTCATCAAAGATCAGCGCAAAGCTCTGGGTACCTTCCGGCGGGTCGGTCCAGGCCAGCGGCGGCGAGATGTTTTCTCCGTCGCATGAGAAGCGCGTTGGGATCGGCTGTGCCTGAGCAAATACTGAGCTGGTAAGTCTAAATTCCATCGCACCTTCAGCCTCCTCCGCCTCGGGTGTAGAAGTCTCCGCCTCCTGAACGTCCTTATTGGTCGCTGCGGGCTCTCCGACGGCCTCTTCCGGTGTAGCCGCCTGCGCGCTCTCCTGCGGAGCCGGGTCCGGGGCGCTGCAAGCGCTGGACACAGCCCCCACGACGAGCATCGAAAACACGAGCGCCTGCCGGGGTTTCACCGTTTGGCCCTCCCACACTCGGACCATTCTAGCACGCGGGCCGGGCCGCCGATTCCACCAACCTTGAACCTCCGCGCCCAGGCCTGCCATGCCCATGCGCCTGTAAGCCCCGCCCGTTTTGTCACATCGATCGCCCAAGGTAGAATCGGTCCCGACCCGGAGGACACCCTCTATGCACCCTGGCGATTCCCTTCCTGGCGGTGTGGTCGAGTCCGCCAAGTCCCACCCGGACGACGGCTTCGAGGCCAACGGCAAAGAGGCCCGCGGCTCCACCGGTGATATTGCGGCATCCAGCGGCGCGCCCGCCGCCTGACCGAGATCAAGTACCGCCGGAATCCACTGGTGCCCCGCGCGCTCTCCCCCGAACACCCCAACCTGGTCAAGGCCGCCGCCCGCATGCGGCGAATTCTGTTGGTCTGGGCGATTCTCTTTGCAGGAGTTGGCATCCTCGGCCTCTTCGTCGCCCCTCGGACCTTACCCATTCTCTGGCTGGGCGGCGCCCTCTTGCTGGTATTGGAGCAGCAGCCGGCGCTGCTCGGGATGGTCTCGGTGAGCTGGGCATTGTCCTTGCTGGGTGTATCTACCGAACTCAATCAGGCTGTGGCGCTTGACCCAGTTGGCCTGCTATTCGGCTCCGAAGGCGTCGAAAGCCTTACGCTGGCATTCGTCCGGCTGGTCCTGGCCATCATGGCCTGGAACCAGTTCCTTTTCTACCGCCTGCTTTACGGCACTCAAGCGATGACGGGGGTAAGCGCGGGTCTTCCCGAGATCCCAGAGGTGATCCCCAACCGGACCGATCGATTGGTGGCCTACTGCTTCCTTGCCAATACCGCCGGAGGTTTGGCATTGTTATTCTCTTCCCTGCCGACCACACCGGAAGCCGTCCGATCCTGGTTGACCGCTTCGCTGGGGCTGGCGGCGCTTTCGATTGGTCTGGGGATCGGGGTTGCCTTTTCGCCCACACACCAGCGGCCAGCGGCACTTGTCTCGATCTCCCTCGGGAGTCTGATGTTCCTGTATTCGGTAGCCTCGCTCGGCCGATGATCGACCTGGGGCAGCCGCTGATGGAGCATCGAGCCGAGCTGCGCCTGCGGGCCTTTCACGCGGCTTTGGCACTTGTGGGGCTCCTCGGCGGCGGCGCCCTGGCAATCGTTGGGGTGACCCGCTCGAACTTTGCTCTGAGTAATTACGGGCCGGCCGTTGTGTGGCGCTGGGGCGGCCCCTGGCTGATTCTGGGCTCGCTGCTGCTCGTGATCGGCGCAGCGGGAGCCTTGTGGTTGGTCCGCTGGAACTGGCTTACGGTGACGACCTTCCAGAGTGGCCTGCAGGTTCGGCGGCGGAACCGCCTGCGCACCATCCCGTGGGCGGAGATTCAGGGAGTGCTGGTCTCGGGAGTCCGGTACGGGATGCTTGGTTTCATCTGGGGGTCGCGATCCAAGCTCCGGCTGGAGCTCGATGGCGGCTACCGGCTCCAGTTCAGCGATACGCTGGCCGGACTGCCGCAGCTCGCCTCGATCGTTAAGCGCCGAATCTACCCACGCCTGCTTACCGAGTTCACCGCATCCCTGCGGGATGGCCAGCCGATCGCCTTCGGCCCTCTTCTATTGCGCCCGGAAGGTTTGCAAAAGGGCCAGCGCAGGCTTTCATGGGCAGAGGTAGATATGGCCGAGCTGCGCGATGGCCGAGTGTCGATCAGGCTTCGCAGGCAAGGGGCGCCGATCCGTGTCAGCGCAGGAAAGCTTCCGAATGTCGAGATCTGCCTTCAATTGATTCAGCACTACGCGAATCAGTCGGCCCACCATCCGGGATAGCCGCACCCGCTTCAACGTGCGCAGCAACTCCCCGACGCATGCGCCGCTAGATAGGTCCGCCACCGCCAACGGAAAGCCGGGCGCGGATGTATCATGGTATGGGTTAGGGGGCAGCAGCACGAACCAACTCAGCCGGAGCCATTCGTCGATGCGATCCCTTCCGCCGATACCTCAAGATGCCAGCCGACTTTAGTTTTGGTGGGCCGGTCGTCTGGGAACCGAGTTCGGACTACATCCAGCGGGCCCACCTGACGCGCTTCATGCGTGAGCACGGCCTACCCAACTTTGACTCATTGATGGCCCGCTCCACACAGGACGTCGCCTGGTTCTCGGAAGCAGTGCTCCAGTACCTCGACATTCGGTTCGCGAAGCCCTACTCCCAAGTCGTCGACGTGTCGAGAGGCATCGCCTGGCCACAGTGGTGTGTCGGTGGGCGGATGAACATCGTCCACAACTGTTTGGACAAGTACATCGGGACGCCGACCGAGAACCAGCCGGCAGTGATTTGGGAGGGAGAAGGCGGCAGAACCCGTACCCAGACCTACGGAGAACTCCACTCGCTGGTGAACCAGGCGGCAAACGGGCTACGCGCTCTGGGCCTGGGCCCGGGGGACGCCATCGGGATCTTCATGCCGATGGTCCCCGAGATCGTCGTAGCCGTGTTGGCGATCGCTAAGATCGGCGGGATCATCTTGCCGTTGTTCTCGGGTTACGGCGCAGGCGCGGTGGCCACCCGCTTGATCGATGCGGAGGCCGAGGCGCTGTTCACCGCCGACGGGTTTCCACGTCGCGGGTCAATGGTGGAGATGAAGTCCGTGGCCGATGAAGCCGCACGCAAGGTCCCAACGCTCAGGCACATCATCGTCTCGCGCCACGCGAATATCGAAGTCTCCATGCAATCTGGAAGAGATCTCACCTGGGAGGCGCTCCTGCACGGCCAGCCTTCCACGGCCCTTCCGGAGGACGTGGAGGCCGAAGCCCCGCTGATGCTGATCTACACCTCCGGGACGACCGGCCAGCCGAAGGGAGCCCTGCACACCCATTGCGGCTTCCCGATCAAGGCCGCGCAGGACATGGCCTTCGGCATGGACGTCCACCCGGGGGACCGGATCTACTGGATGACCGATATGGGTTGGATGATGGGGCCGTGGCTGGTATTTGGCGCGTTGATCCTGGCTTCTACCTTATTCATTTACGACGGTGCGCCGGATTATCCCGGCCCGAGCCGGGTCTGGTCAATGGTTGAGCGGCATGCCATCACCAGCCTCGGGGTATCGCCAACGTTTATCCGCTCGCTGATTCCGCATGGGGAGGTGCCGGCTGAGGGGCACGATCTGTCTTCACTGCGGTTCTTCGGATCGACGGGTGAGCCCTGGAACCCCGACCCATGGATGTGGCTGTTCGAGAAGGTCGGGGGCGGCAGCCGACCGATCATCAACTACTCCGGCGGTACCGAGATTTCCGGCGGCATCCTGATGGGCAATCCGATCTTGCCCTTGAAGGCGTGCGCCTTCTCCGGTCCGTGCCCCGGCATTGCCGCAGACGTGTTCGACGAACGGGGGAATTCGGTTCGCAATCAGGTGGGAGAGCTGGTGATCAAGGCGCCCTGGATCGGGATGACCCGAGGATTCTGGAAAGACCCGGAGCGCTACCTGCAGACCTATTGGTCACGCTGGGACAACGTCTGGGTGCATGGCGACTTTGCAGCCGTGGATAGCGACGGTCTCTGGTACATCCTGGGCCGCTCCGATGACACCATCAAGGTCGCCGGGAAGCGGCTGGGACCCGCGGAGGTGGAATCGATCCTGGTCGACCATCCGGCGGTCGTGGAGGCTGCCGCGATCGGTTTGCCGCATGCCGTCAAAGGCAATGAGCTGATCGCATTCTGCGTGCTCACGGCCGACACTGCTGCCACGCAGATACTGGCAGAGGAGCTCAGGGTGAAGGTCGCTCGCGAGCTGGGGAAGCCGCTCGCCCCGCGCGAGGTGCGCTTCGTGCGCGACCTGCCGAAGACCCGCAATGCCAAGGTGATGCGCCGCATGATCCGGGCCGCCTATCTCGGTGAAGATCCAGGCGACACTTCTGCACTGGTCAATCCGGAATCGCTCCAGGAATTTCTCCAGCCGCCCATGAGAAATCGCCCAGGCGATGAGTAGGCAAACCGCCGCCTATGTCATTCGAAGGGCCGATCGTTCCCGCGATGACCTCGCGAGCCAAACCAGAGGGAGGCAGGTTTGAACTTCGAGCTGAGCGACGAACAGCGGATGTGGCGACAGGCCGTCCACGAGTTCTGCGCGGCCGAAGTCAAGCCGCATGCCGCGGAGATGGACGCCCGTTCCGAGTTCAATGCGTCAGCGGTGGAAAAGATGGGCCCGCTTGGATTGCTTGGACTGAATGTGCCGGAGGAGTTCGGCGGCGCTGGAGTCGACCCAGTCAGCGCGGCGATCGCCATCGAGGAGCTCGGTTGGGCCTGCGGTGGGACTGCGCTTTCGGTCTCGGCCCACAACGGCCTGGCCTGCGGGCCGATTGCCCTGTTCGGATCGGAAAACCAGAAGAGGCGCTGGCTGCCCGACCTGGCACGCGGCAGAGGCGGCCTCGGCGCGCTGGCGCTGACCGAACCCGCGGGAGGGTCTGATTTGATGGGTGGAGTTCAGACCCGGGCCGAGCTGCAGGGCGGAGAGTGGGTGATCAATGGCAGCAAGGCCTGGATCACCAATGCCAGCGTGGCCTCCTTGATCGTGGTCTTGTGCCGCACCAATCCGCAGGGCGGATCCCGCTCGCTCAGCCTGCTCGTGGTGCCCACCGCCTCCAAGGGCCTAGAGGTTCACCCAGCCGAGAAGAAAATGGGCGTCCGCGCCTCGCCGACCCACGCTCTCAGCTTCGAGGGCGTTCGAGTCCCAGAAGACCACCTGATTGGCACGCCCGGGGATGGGATCTACCAGGCGCTGGAGGTCCTAGACGGAGGTCGGGTAGGGATCGGGGCGCTGGCAGTCGGCCTGGCGCAGGCAGCTTTTGAAGAAGCCGTGCGATATGCCAAGGAGCGGGAGACCTTCGGAGCCCCGCTCACCCAGCATCAAGCCATTCAATGGATGATCGCTGACGCGGCGACTGAGATCGAAGCCGCCCGCCTGTTGGTCTTCCGCGCGGCCTGGCTGAAAGGCCAAGGCCTGCCCTTCACCCGAGAGGCCGCGATGGCCAAACTGCTCGCCACCGAGATGGCGGAGCGGGTGTGCCGAAACGCGATCCAGATCCTTGGGGCGTACGGATACAGCAGCGAATACCCGGTCGAACGGCTTTATCGCGACTCACGACTGATGACAATCGGAGAGGGGACGAGCGAGATCCAGCGCCTGGTCATTGCCAGGCGTACGCTTGGGCTCGAGTAGCCGAGAACTTTGGGGAAATAAAACGCGCCTGGCGCTGCCAAGCGCGTCGATGGTCCTAATTTAGCTCTTCAGATTGCGGTCGGATTCGTCTAGCTCGACGCGGGCGGTTCTTCCTTCCGACCAAGCCACCACTTGTAGAAGTAATACCAAATGACGCACAGGACCGCGGTGATTCCCCAAATCGGGAACCCGGCCTTGATCGCCACCCACCAATCGCGGTCGGTAAAGAGGCCGATATAGCCCGTCACGGCAGCCCAGACGATGGCAAAGGTGCCGAACAGCCAAAAACGCATCAGGTTCAACAATTTCGTCTTTTTCTCGGACATAGTGTGCCTCCTGGGAGCAGAGCCGGTCGGTGTCTTTTGGCTCGCCCGATTGACCTTATTCAAGCGGTCAGGGCCGGATTATAACCAGCACTCGAAAACATGCAACTCGAGCTGTCTCAGAATCAGCAGGAAGCACCTCTGTTGGCAGTCA
>CAYHJH010000014.1:0-1700 GCA_964356605.1 uncultured Anaerolineaceae bacterium | reverse complement strand
TAACCGGATTGTGTGTGGCGGATGGACCGAACGAGAGCCCGCTGCTGCAGGCACTCTCATTCGCGCCGCTCTTACCACCTGGCTATAATCAGTCGATCGGCCGGATACTGAGAGGGCCATCCGTCTTGCATGAAACTGGTCGAGTGCGTTCCTAACTTTTCCGAAGGCCGCCGGGTGGAGGTCATCGAGGCCATCGAGGGGGCGATCCGCTCGGCCGATGGCGTCCAAGTCTTGGACCGCCACACCGACGCCGATCACAACCGCACCGTGATCACCTTCGTCGGCCCGCCCGAGGCAGCCGTCGAGGCGGCTTTCGCCGGGATCGCAAAGGCCGCTGAACTGATCGATCTGGAGACCCATCGTGGCGAGCACCCACGAATTGGCGCCACCGACGTCGTGCCATTCATCCCCGTGCGCGGTGTTTCCATGGATGAGTGTGTGGAACTCGCCCATACCCTCGCGAGGCGGGTGGCGGAAGAGCTCGAGATTCCGGTGTTCTTATATGAGGAGGCCGCTACACGGCCCGACCGAATTAATCTAGAAAATATCCGCCGCGGGGAATACGAAGAGCTGAAGTCCGCCATCGCCAATGACCCCGACCGGGCGCCGGACTATGGTCCCCGGAAACTGGGCCCGGCCGGAGCCACAGTGATTGGTGCCCGCAAGCCGCTGATCGCCTTTAACGTGTACCTGACCACCGACGACGTGGAGATCGCCAAGCGGATCGCGAAGATGGTGCGGCACTCCAGCGGAGGGCTCCGCTACGTCAAGGCGTTGGGGATGCTGGTGGAGGGCCGGGCCCAGGTCTCGATGAACCTGACCGACTTCACGGGCACACCGATTCACCGGGTGGTGGAATTGATCCGTGCCGAGGCGACCCGTCACGGTGTTGGCATTCACCACTCCGAGCTGGTGGGGCTGATACCGCAAGAGGCGTTGGTCGAGGCGGCTCGCTGGTACCTGCAGCTCGACGGGCTCGAGTCCGATCAGATCCTGGAGAACCGGCTATTCGAGGCTTCTGCGCACGCCAGTGCTCCCGGCTTGCTCGATGAGCTCGCCGCGGGAACTGCTACCCCTGGCGGTGGCTCAGCCGCCGCATATGCCGGCGCGATGGCCGCCGCGTTGGTGGCCATGGTGGGCCGACTGACCCTGGGCAAGAAGAAATATGCCGAGATTCAGGAGCGGGTGGAGGCCATTGTCCAAGCTGCAGAGGGGCTGCGTGGTCGGCTGGAGACGGCGGTCGACCAGGATACTCAGGCGTTCGGAGCGGTGATGAACGCGCTGCGACTGCCAAAAGATACCGATGCAGAGAAAAATAGCCGGGCCTCGGCCCTCGAACAGGCAACCCTGGGAGCCGGCGAAGTCCCGCTCGCGGTGGCGAAGGACTCGAGTGCGGTGCTAGATTTGGCGCTCGAAATCGCGACGATCGGGAACATCAGCGCCTTGAGCGACGCGGGCGTCGCGGGTGACCTGGCGCAGGCCGCGCTGCATGCCGCTGGACTTAACGTGAGAGTCAATGCCGCCAGCCTGCAGGACCCGGGGCCGGCGACGCGCTGGCTTTCCGAGCTTGCATCGCTGCAAGACTCGGCCCAGGGGGCTCTCACACAACTGCGCAGTGTGCTGCGCGAACGGGCAAACCTGGAAGCCTAGGCTGCGCCAGGGATCGGCTCATTACCCCCGCCTTCCCTCACCAGCCACTG
>CAYHJH010000013.1:0-17764 GCA_964356605.1 uncultured Anaerolineaceae bacterium | reverse complement strand
TTGAATTTCTGGGCTACTTGGTGCGGACCATGCCGCATCGAGATGCCCCTGATCCAAGAGGCCTACGACACGTTCAAGGATCGCGGGTTCGTTGCGCTGGGCGTGAATTTCGATGAACCGGCGGAGGCAGTGACCGCATTCGCCCAAGAACTGCAGGTCACCTTCCCGCTGCTGCTCGACCCGGGCGGCGAGGTCCAGCGGCAGTACTTGATTCGCGGATATCCGACGACCGTGATCCTGGACCGCGAGGGCCGGATTCAGGTCTATCACATCGGGAGCCTGACCAAGAGTCAGCTGGACGCTTACCTCAAGCAAGTAGGATTGGTTCCGTGATCCAGGTCGTTTTGTACACAGATGCAGACCACGCAGCCAATGAGCTTGTTCGGCAAACCCTGCGAGAGCTGCATTCGGAGCTTCCTCACGATCTGATCGAGATCGACCTCAACGGTGACTTGGACCTGCAGCGCAAGTACGGCTCAAAGGCGCCGGTGGTCAAGGTTGGAGCGTACACCCTGGCCTCGCCCTTCTCCAAGATCGATCTCAAGGTCGCGCTCGGGGCGGCCAAAGATGCGGGGAAACCCCTATCCAAGGGAAAGACAAGCCGATCCTGGTCGCTCCGTTTCAATCACGGGTTGCACTTCTTCAGCCGTCACTGGCTGGCCATCTTCAACCTGCTGGTGTTCGTGTACGCCAGCCTGCCGTTCGCGGCTCCGACGCTCATGCAGCTCGGGGCCCCAGGTGCAGCCCGGGTGCTCTACACTGCCTATTCACCCTTCTGTCATCAACTCGCCTTCCGTTCGTGGTTCCTCTTTGGGGAACAGAGCGCCTACCCGCGCGAGCTTGCAGGCACTGAACTCACAACCTTTGAGCAAGCCACCGGCATGGATGAGCAGGATTTCCTCGGGTCCCGGCGATACGTCGGCGATCAGCGGGTGGGCTACAAGGTTGCGCTATGCGAACGGGACATTGCCATCTACGCTGGCATTCTGCTCGCCGGGCTGGCATTCGGGTTGGTGCGATCGCGGGTGAACCCGCTTCCCTTGCGGTACTGGTTCCTGCTCGGGGTCCTGCCGATCGCCCTGGATGGAGGAAGCCAACTGATTTCCCAGATCGGCCTCTTGTCGCTTCCTGCGCGGGAGAGCACACCCTTCCTGAGGACCCTCACGGGTGGGTTATTCGGCATCATCAATGTTTGGATGGCTTACCCTAACGTTGAGATCAGCATGCGTGAAACGCGCGGTTCGCTAGCCTCCAAGCTGGCTGTGGCCAGCCGCCAGGAGCCGCCGAGCACCCCAGAACATCCCCCTGAGTAGAGGTCGGGCCGGGCTCGGACTGGCTCTTCGAACGCGGGTGGTAAACTCGGCCTGTGCCATTCCGTGAATCGGCCGGTATCCGCTACTTCCAATTCGAGTCGTTGCAGCTTCCAGCCCTTCAACACGCGATCCTTACCCGGCGGGGCGGAGTCAGCCCGCGGCCATGGGCCTCG
This sequence comes from uncultured Anaerolineaceae bacterium, assembly GCA_964356605.1. GTDB lineage: Bacteria > Chloroflexota > Anaerolineae > Anaerolineales > E44-bin32 > JADFRG01. Next base: position 16,278 of record CAYHJH010000013.1, on the reverse strand, counting down.
CTCAATCTGGGCGGAACCGTAGGTGACGACCCCGATCGCGTAAGCGCAAACCTACAGCGAGCGATGGAGGCTACCGAACTGCGATCCGGATCGCTCTTCCAGGTCTGGCAAGTGCACTCGGCGGAGGTGGCACGGGCGGATGGGCCGCAGCCAGACCGGAGTTCGATCAAGGCCGACGCGATCGTCACCAATCGGACCGGAGTGACGCTGCTGATGCGTTTCGCAGATTGTGTGCCGATCCTGATTTTCGATCCGGTCCGCTCCGCGATCGGTATGGCTCACGCTGGGTGGTTGGGAACAGTACGAGGCGTCGCCACAGCGCTTGTAAGAAACATGACTCGCGAGTTCGGCTCTGAACCCGGGGACTTGCTCGCGGCTCTAGGTCCCTCTATTGGCCCGGACCATTATCCGGTCGGTCCGGAGGTTGCGGCTCAGGTGGAATCCTCCTTTGGTCCGGCCGCCCCGGAGCATCTCCGGAAGCAGAACGGTAGTCTGATTTTCGACCTGTGGTCGGCCAATCGCTGGCAGCTCGAGTCGGGCGGGATCCGCTCGGTCGAAGTCTCCGGAATCTGCACTGCCTGCCATCTCAACGACTGGTACTCTCACCGCGGCGAGCATGGTCAAACCGGCCGCTTCGGAGCGGTAATTGCCCTCAGCTTCTGAGGACGAGATCCGAGTCCGGTTGGAGGGCGTTAGGGAGCGAATTCGGGCCGCGGCCGAGCGCGCCGGACGGGATCCGGATGGAATCCAAATTGTTGCCGTCACCAAGTCCCTTCCGTCCGAGGCGGTTCGAGCTGGTTATGCGGTCGGCTTGCGAATCATCGGTGAGAACCGGGTAGAGGAGGCCGAGCCCAAGCAGACTGCCCTTTTTGACCTGCCCGGATTGGACTGGCACATGGTTGGACACGTTCAGAGTCGCAAGGCCAGGCGGGCTTCTGAGGCCTTCTCTATGGTGCACTCCGTAGATCGGATCAAGATCGCTGAGCTCCTGAATCGCGAGGCCGGCTCAGGAGGCCGTATCCTGCCGGTCCTACTGGAATGCAATGTTTCCGGAGAAAGCAGCAAGTGGGGCTGGCCCCTGGCAGACCGCTTTGCGTGGCCTCAGGCGGCGGCGGAGTTTGCCGAAATTGCCAAGCTCCGCAATCTGAATGTGTTGGGACTGATGACGATGGCGCCACGGGTCCAGCATCCGGAATCTACCCGGCCGGTCTTTCGTAAGCTGCGCGAGCTGCGCGAGTTCCTGCGAAGCGAGACGTCGCGCGACTGGCCCGAATTGTCCATGGGGATGAGCGATGACTATGAGATGGCGGTGGAAGAGGGGGCGACCATGCTGCGGCTCGGAAGAGTCATCTTCGGTCCCAGGCAGCAGGCATGACGCAGGTAGGACAGGCATCCCGCGGGTTGGACCTGAAATTATGGGATAATCCGGACTCATGGGCCTCTTAATAGAGCTCATCACCGTGGCCTTTACGGTGTTGTGGTTGCTTGTCCTCGCCCATGTGGTCGTAAGCTGGGTGCTCAGTCCTTATCACGAGATACGCCGCTTCCTGGACCGGATCGTCCAACCCCTGCTTTACCCAATTCGGAAATTCGTGCCTCCGGTAGGAGGAATCGATTTCAGTCCGATGGTCCTGCTGATCGGGTTGGATTTGGTCCGCAGAGTTGTCGTGGGACTCCTGGTAGGCCTGGCTTAGTGAGGAAATTCAAGTTCCACAACGCCAAACATGGCGCGGCTCTAACGGTCCGCATCACCCCAAGAGCCCGAAAGAGCGAGTTTGCTGGGATCACGGAAGACGGGACCCTACGGATCCGAATTCAGGAGCCGCCCGTAGGAGGCAAGGCCAATCGGGCACTGATTGCCTTCTTGGCCAAGGTGTTGGGCGTACGGACTAACCGGATTGAGATCGTGGCCGGGGAGAAAGGGCTCGACAAGATTGTGGCGGTCGAAGCGATGACCACCGAAGAGGTCGAGAGCCGAATCCAGGGCTGGCTGGATTCTTAGGTTCTAGAAGCCGAATTTCATCGGGTCAGGCAGATTCGCCCCGGTAGCTGCCAGGCGCCAAAGCGACTCAAAGGCGGCATCGCGTAGGTGGTCATCGCCCGACTCGAGTGTTTTGTATAGATCGAGCACGAGTTGGTCGCCGGCTCCCCAACTCAACGCCTCAAGCGCCGCGATCCGCTCGTCCAGCGTGCCGCTTGCCAACGCCAGGCGTAGCATATCGACCGCGGCCTTACCCGGTCCGACCCCCAGCCCTTCCTTCGCGGCGTAGGCCACCAGCCAGGGGAGCGCCGCCAGATCGGTTGGCGGCGAAAATACCTTCCAGGGCGGTTTGGTACGGCGATCGAGCGCCTCGGCAGCCGCCCCGCGAACGATCCACTCCTGATCGTCCGTCTTCACTTTTTCAAGCACCTCCACCGCCCAGTCGGTAGGCACCCGTGAGAGCCCAAAGACCGCTGCCCGCCGAGTCATCATCTCCTGGTGGTCTGCGGCTTCTCTCAACATCCCAAACCCTTCATCCGGGTGAACGGCCAGCGCCTCGGCCGCGGCTAGCCGGAGTTGTTCATCTCCGCCCAATAAAGCGCCGCCCAGGCCTTCTAGCGCGGCGTCCGTGCCAATTGCGCCCAATGCGAGGCAGGCTGACTGACGCACCAAGACATCTGGATCTGACTGAGCCGCCGTGATCAGCCGCTCAACCGAGGTCTCGTCCGCCATGCCTCCCAGCCCGAGTGCCCCAAGCACCCGGCTGGAGGAGGCCTGGGACTTCAGCATCCGGTTGAACAGGATTCCAACAGACGGCTCCGCTGCTCTGGCCAGCGCATGGACTCCCCGCAAGCGTAGTCCGTACGGCTTGGCAGGGTCCTGCACGAGCTGGGCGATTTCTCGCAGGAGCTTCCCGCGCCACTCGGCCTTACTAGAAGTGTCAGGCAGCCAACGCGAGCAGACGAGCAACTTCGAATCCAGGGGATCACCGACCGACTGCAGCGCGCGCTGGATGATGGGTTCAACATCCCCTAACACCGCGAGGTAGTGCATGGCCTTCTCTGCAGGCTGCCAGCTCGCCCGCTCAACGCTCTCAGGATGTTCGCCGCGCACCATGGCGAGGGCGCCGAAGTACGCTCCAACCGAAGGTTGGAAAAACGCGACCCGGCCTCCCTCGCGCCGAACCAGCAGGCCGGCTTCAATCAGGTCAGCAACCGGTACAGCTCGAGGTAGATCTCGCTCAAGGATGGCGGCCTTTTCCGACCTGAGCCAGGCCAGTCCGGAAGCCGCGGCAGACTCCTGTTCCTCCGGGGAAAGCATTCTGGCGGCGTAGGATTCGAGATCATCCACGGCCCGCAGCCCGCGCACGTCACCGGCATACGCCGCCCAGGCTCTAAGCGTGATCTCGGCTGGTGTGCGCCCCCGCATTGATCCGGCCAGCCAGCCATTGATCAGCGCGTGATCGATGTCGCGGATTCGGCCTTTGGGTAAGTGCGGCATGACAAACTGCTGCCATGATCTGGCCCAGCTGGCGAGGAACTCGCGCTGCATGTGCTCTGTCCAGGGCGCGATCGCCACCGGCGTCAGGCCGGCTTGAACGAGCGTCCCGAGCCCGCGCGCCGATCCAGCCGCCACGATGCGAATGCCTGGATGCTGAGATCGAAGAGCAGTGAACCAGTCGGCAATCGGACCGAGCTCAGTTCTAGGGATCTCGTCCAACCCATCGAGCAGCAGAATGGCAGTGCCCTGGTCGAGATGCTTCTGAATGTAGGTGGGAAGCATGGCCGCGACGCTGGCGGACGCCGTTCGTTGGGCCGCGGCGATGAGCGGCTGAATCGCCTGCTTTTCTTTCTCCAGCGCGAGATCTGCCGCGTGGATCAGGAAGGGAACCTTTCCGATCAGGTCTCCCATCTCCTTGTCGCGATTTGCGAGCCGGATTGCCAGGTAGGCCAAAGCCGCGGACCGGCCGCTTCCCAGCTCGCCGGTCAGTAGAAGGTCGACTCCCTCGCGCATCGCATCAGGGATCGAGAGTGTATGGGCGGCGTACACCCCAGAGAGAAAGTTTACGTCCGGGAGGTTCGGGACCACCGACAGGGAGTCCTGTGGAAGTGGTTCGGTCTGGGTCGGGTCCGTCGGCGGCGGCGGGACCAGGATGCGGGGCTGAATCAGAATCTCGTCCAGTGCGAAAATCGGGCGGGCGAGGTGGAGTGTTTCTGCCCGAGAGATCAATTCGACCTGGTATCGGTCGATCGCTCGGGAAGCGAGCCCACTGCGCAACGAGCCGAGCGCCTCCCGGATCATCTCTAGCCCCCAGACGAAGATGAACCTCAGGCGCCAGAGCAGGAACGCGGACGCCAGGCCGACCGTCAGGCCGACGAAGAATTCCGGCCAATCAAACCGAAAACCAAATGGGCCAAAAGGTCCAAACATCTCTAACCCCCGTACAGCACGCGGCCACATTGGCCGCAATACACAAGGTCCGCAGAGCCGCGAACTGCCTGCTCCCTCGAGGCTGAAACTGTCAAGCCACAGGCGCCGCAGCTCGCTTCTTCAAGTAGTGCCACTGCCACGCCGCCTAACCGGGAACGAATCTTGTCGTATATAGTTCGGTCTTCCTCGGAGACGCTCACCAGGGCAGCTTCCCGCTCGGCTTCCAAACTGGCCTGCCTCTGACTAATTTGCCGCTCTTCGGCTCGCAATTCAATGTGAAAGTTGGACTGGTCCGACTCAAGCGATGCTAGTACCTGTTGCGCCTTTCGCTCATCGGCTTCCGCCTGGTCTTGGGCAAGCATGCCCTTGAGATAGCGATCTTCTAAGGTGTCCAAGTGGCGCTTGAGCGATTCTGTCTCTGCCTGAAGGTCTTCCAGCTCCTTGGGGTTACTGACCCGGCCACCGTACAACATCTGTTCGGTTTCCTTGAGTTTATCCCGCTGGTCCTGCACAAGGCTATGGGCACTTCGAACCGTTGCGGCCAGCGACCGGGTAGCCTCCTGGGATCGTGCGACCGCGGTCCTAAGTTGCTCGACGGCGGCCAAATCTGAAAGCAGGACGAGTAGTTCCTGTTTTCTGTGGCTGAGCCGATCTGTCTCGAGATCGATCAATTGAAGGCGGTACAGCCCAGAGGCTCGGCTCATTTCCGGATTATAGATGCTGGCTGACGACCAGGGCAAATGGCGGGCCCCACCTTCCCGACGTAAAATCCCGCCCGTGATAGGCCCACGTTTGGCAGCCGGTTTCAGCGTACTCGCCCTTCTCTTGACCTCGATTCCCTACCTGGTTGCGCCTACCCTGGCCGGGCCGAGCGCCAGCTTTGGTGGCTTCTTGTTGAATCCCGCGGATGGCTTCAGCTACTTAGCAAAAATGAGGCAGGGCGCCTCCGGGTCAATGGAGTTTCGACTGCCTTACGCGGCCGATCCAGGTGATGGAGCTCTCCTGTTCGTTTATCACCTGGTGCTAGGGAGGGTTGGTGCTTGGGTCAGCCTTCCTCCGATCGTCGTCTACCATGCCGCCCGAATCATTGGCGCGGCCGCGATGTTTGCTGCCGCCTACCTGTTCTTCACCCGGATCCTTCCGCCTGGCAGAGCACGCGTGGGGGCGTTCGGCCTGACGCTCTTCGGGACGGGTCTTGGCTGGCTGGGTCTTCCCTTCGGTCTCAACCCCTTGGATCTACTGGTCCCGGAGGCTATACCCTTTCAGACCGCCTACGCAAACGCCCACTTCCCGGCTGCTGCCGCGCTGCTGCTCATCTCGGTAACCTGGATCGTTTTTGACCTGCAGAGCTGGGCGACTTACGTTTCCGGCGTAGCCCTGGCTCTTGTGCAGCCATTTGCTGTAGGTACGGTGGTCGCCGTACTTGCGACTTGGGGAGTCGTAGAAGAGATCTGGGGCCGCAAGTCGACGGGCCGCTCCAGGACGGAGCGGATCGGAAGACTCTGGAAGCCTCCTTGGAAGGGACTGGCGGCTTATCTACTCGGGGCACTTCCGGTGTTGGCATATGACCTGTGGGCGATCCGCTCGCATGTCGCCTTGAGGGAGTGGGCGGCGCAGAATGTCACGCCCACACCGGCATTGTTGGAGACCCTCCTGGGTTATGGAATCCTGCTTCCGCTGGCAGTCATCGGCCTGAGTCGCGCCGGGCTGGCGAAACGCAGCGAGATTCGGTTGCTGGTGTCCTGGGTGCTGGTCAATGGGCTGCTCCTGTACGCGCCGTTGATGTTGCAGCGCCGCTTGAGCCTCGGATTGTTCTTCCCCCTGGCTGCCCTGGCGGGGCTCGGGCTTGACCGATTGGCTCCCAGCGGCAGGCGATTTGCCTTCTTGCTGGCGCTGACCCTGACGGTCTCACTCCCCTCCCACGCGTTCGTAGTCGCCTCCGGACTATCGGCCGTGTCAAAGAAGGATCCGGCGGTTGTGCTGTCGGAGGACGATCGGACGATGTACGCCTGGATCGCGGCAAATTTGGCGAATCAACCGTTAATCCTGGGCTCGCCCGAAACCGGGAACCAGCTGCCCGCTTTCGCTGACACGCGTGTCTTGTATGGGCATCCATTTGAGACTCCGCAGGCAGCCCACCAGCTGGAAAGGGTAAACGAGCTCTACAGCTGGAAGGGTGAGCCGAGCCTGGGGCTGCAATCGCTCCGGGACCTTGGCGTTCAGTATGTTTTCTACTCGCGCCAGGAACGAGAGCTCGGGTCCCCTAGCTGGCTTTCCGAGGTCGAACTGGTGCACGAAATCGGAGCGGCCCAGTTGTATCGAGTCCCAAGCCAGTGAAGCTGAGGCCAACCCTCACAGTGTTGTTGGGCTGCCTGCTGTGGCTGGCCCCGTTGCTGTCCAACCCGCAGGAGGTCCTGTTCTGGCGAGGTGGAGAATTCTCCGACTTGCTCATCTCGCATTGGCCGAATGCTGCCTTCCTGAGGCGGTCGTTGACCGAGTGGGGCCAGATCCCGCTCTGGAATCCGATGATCTTGTCCGGGGCTCCATTCCTGGCCGATCCGCTCTCCGGGGTGTGGTACCCGCCGATGTGGCTTGCCTCGCTCATTGCTCCCGGACTGGCGTTCAATCTTCTGGCATACCTCCATCTCGTGTGGGCAGGGCTCGGGGCCTTCCAACTGGCGCGACGGATGGGCGTCAGCGATCAAGCGGCGACCTTGGCCGGACTGGCCTTCTCCGGAAGTCCCAAACTCGTCGGGCATCTTGGGCTGGGACACATCAGCTTGGTATTCGCCGTGAGCTGGACACCGTGGGTGTTGCTCGCCGTGGATTCGGCCGTTCGCGACCTGCGCTTACCGGCGGGGAGGCGCCTGCGAACTGCAGCCCTATCAGGCTCAATCGCCGGACTGGTGTTTCTGGTCGATCCCCGCTGGTACCTGCCGACTCTGATGGTGGCAGTTCCATTTGCGGTGTGGCGGACTGCGCATAGCCACGCGGTTGAAGCTGGCGACCTGGAAACAGGCGGGGATTCCGCAGACAAGATCGAGGGAGCTGAGACCGACGAAGGTAGCGGAGCGGGACTTGAACTTGGGGCAGCGAGTGGCCGAGGTCTTGGCAGAAGTTTCGAGAGGAGGGACTTGCTTTCGGTGTGGGGCAAGGCCGTTGCGAGCCTGGTCACCGGAGGCCTCTTCTCGGTTGGGATCGGTGCTGGGCTGGCCCTGCCCCTGGCGGAGTTTGTGCGGCTGAGTACGCGGGCGGAGCTCACTCTGGCGGAAGGCGGCGAGTTGTCGCTTCCCCTGAACAAGATTGCGGATGTCTTGGCTCCGGACCTGGCGGCCTGGCCGGAGTGGCAGGTCTACTCAGGGGCGGTGGTCCTATTCTTGGCGGTCAGCGCAATGCTGTACGACTGGCGGCGGTCCTGGTTCTGGGCCGCTGCGGTTGCGGTGATGCTGGTGATCGGACTGGGACCGGCCACGCCGCTGTATCCGCTGCTGCGGAACCTGGTCCCGGGTTTCGCACAGCTGCGCGTGCCTCCGCGAGGCCTCTTCCTCGCGGCCTTCGCCTTGGTGATGCTCGCTGGCAGAGGACTGCACCGCATCACGTCGGAACCACTGCCGGCTGCGCGGATACGCTGGCTGGCTGCGCTGCTCGTCGGTGCCGTCGTAGTCGCTGGCTGGGTCCAGGCGCTCGAGGCACCCAGTGGGTCGCGACTGACGCTGTGGCTACCCCATCTGATGTCGGCCGGACTGATCGCCATGTCCGCGGTCTGGGCACTCGCGGGGCAGCGAGGTGGTGGCCGGCCCTGGCCAGGCTGGACAGTCTTGATTCTTCTGGATCTCGGGCTCGTCAATCTGGCGGCGATCGAGGTGAGGCCGGGCGCGACACTGCCCGATCCCAGAGCGCAGGCGATCTCGCAGGAACTGATGGGCAGTCCCCCGGGCCGCGCCTTTTCGCCGTCCTACAGTCTGCCTCAGCCGTCGGCCGCCGGCCTGAATCTTGAACTGGCCGACGGCGTTAATCCGCTGCAGCTCGACAACTACTACGAGTTCATGACCCAGGCGACCGGCTTTCCAGCCTCGGACTATTCCGTGACTCTGCCACCATTTCCGGAGGGTGGGCCGGAGGGGCGTTGGGCGGTCACTGTAGCTGCCGAGAAGCTCGGTCTGCTCAGCATCTCGCAGCTCCTGTCAGCCTACCCGATCAGGCCCGATGGACTTGAATATGAGGGGGAGATCCTTGGTCATTCTTGGTACTCAAACCCCTCGGCGAGGCCGCGAGCATGGGTGGAGACCAGCTCCGAGCTAGGCTGGCGAGTGGTAAAGCAGATAGAGTGGTCTCCCAACCGCATCCGGGTGGTCGCAGAAGGCAGCGGGCACTTGGTGCTGAGCGAGCTGGCTTACCCGGGATGGCGGGTAAGCATAGACGGAGAATCAGCCCCGATCGGGACCGCTGAGGGCTTGCTGCGAGCAGTTGAGCTTCCCGCCGGAGAGCACGAGGCAGTATTCACATTTAGGCCGGCCAGCCTGATGGTCGGACTGGCAATCAGCGCGATCTTCATGCTACTGCTTGCATCGCTGTGGATCGCCCGATGAGGCGGTCTGAAGTGAAATGGTGTCTCGGCTATTCAGTTGTCCTGGCCGCCCTCACAACGTTGCCGTATCTCATCGCTGCTTGGAGTCAGGGGGAGGACTGGCGATTTACCGGTTTCCTGCTGGGTGTGGAGGACGGGAACTCGTATGTCGCCAAGATGCTGAACGGTCACGAAGGTGCCTGGCTGTTCAAATCGCCCTACACGACGATCGAACAGGAGGGCGTTCTTGCATTCCTACCCTACCTGCTTCTCGGCAAGTTGGCCGGCCAATCGCACGAATCATCGGTCATCGCTTTCCATCTCCTCCGAGTGCTCGGATTGCCCTGGCTGGTGCTCGCCACCTATCGGTTCATCGGCTTGTTCGTCGACCAGCCTGCGTGGCGCAAGTGGGCAACGCTGCTGGCTACGGCTGGAGGGGGCTTGGGTTGGCTGGCGATTATGTTCGGGAGACCGGTCTGGCTGGGCAGCCTGCCTCTCGAGTTCTACTCACCGGAGACATTTGGGTTCCTGGAAGTTTATGGCCTGCCACATCTAGAGCTGGGTAGGGCGGCCCTGCTCACTGCATTGACTCTGTATCTTGCAGCCCCAAGCGGCTGGGGGGCAGGCGCCATGCTGCTCCTGGCTGGCCTCATCCACTCACCGGTCCTGCTCTCGGGGTTCGCGGTCCTGATCGCGCACCAGATCGCGGTGCTTGGCTTTGCCTCAGGAGGTCAGGAGCGGAGGATCTGGATCCGCCGTTTCGGCCGGGTGGTCTTGCCATCCTTACCGCTCGTAGCCTACTTAGGGCTGGCGTACTCCCGCGACCCCTTCCTCCAAGCCTGGGCGGAGCAGAACCGGATCCTCTCTCCCCATCCGCTCCACTACCTGCTGGCCTATGGCCTGCTGTTGCCGGCGGCGATCGTCGGAGGCAGGCAATTGCTCAAGCAAAGGGGGGCGCAGCAGCTTCTCCCGATATGTTGGGTCATTCTGATTCCACTCCTGGCCTACGCCCCGGTGAACATCCAGCGCCGGCTCCCGGAAGCCGGCTGGGTTGCGTTGTTGACACTTAGCACATTCGGCCTGGAGCAACTTGCTCGCCAAAGGGCAGGCACGCTGCGGATTGCCATGGCGGCAATCCTGCTGCCGAGCAGCTTGTTGATTCTGATTGGCGGTGTGAACACAGCCATCCGTCCAAATGAGCCGGCCTTTCGGCGCACGGCCGAGATCAAGGCCTTTGATTGGCTGAAGGAGGACTCGGCTCGGGAGGCGGTAGTCTTGGCCGCTTATTCGACGAGCAACGCACTACCCGCCTGGGCCCCGGTTCGGGTTGTCGCCGGCCACGGGCCAGAGACCGCGGGGCTGGAGGAGCTGTCGCCCAAAATCCATCGGTTCTTCAGCCCAGGGATAACCCAGGAAGAGCGATTGGACCTACTGGTCTCGCAAGGTGTCGACTACGTGTTCTATGGCCCGGCAGAACGGGCACTTGGGCCTTGGGACCCGGCCACTTGGGGCTGCTTAAATTCGGTGTACCGGATAGAACCGCGCAACATCTACATTTCCGCGTGCGTGAACCAGGATGGCTGACGAGACCTCCGCGGTCGCGCGTCGGAACCTTCTGCCCTGGCTTCCAATCGTCGCCGGCCCGGCGCTGCTTTTCGGGCCGGCCCTGGTTCGAGGCGAGGCGCTGTTTTGGGGAGCCCCGTTGTTGCAATTCACTCCTTGGCATGTTGCTGCCAAGCAGATCGTGCTCTCCGGCCACCTGCCGTTGTGGAATCCGTGGCTTGGGATGGGGGCGCCGCTGCTGGCGAACTATCAGGCCGGCCTGCTGTATCCCCCAAACTGGCTGCTCCTGCTCACGGACGTTGCCTGGGGCCAGACCCTGCTCGTGATGCTGCACTTGATTTGGGCAGGGATCGGCACCGCGGCGTTGGGGCGTCGACTCGGCCTGAGCCCGTTCGCCCGGTCGATCGCTGGACTGGCTTACGGTATGTCAGGCTACCTCGTGGCCAGGTCAGGCTTTCTGAGCATCAACGCGGCCGCAGCCTGGCTGCCATGGATCGTGGTCGCCTCGGAGAGGCTGATCGACCGGAGAAAGGTTGGGGCGATCGCGCCGCTGGCGCTCGTGCTCGGATTGCAGTGGCTGGCGGGGCACGCTCAGACCGCGTGGTACACGATGATTTTCGCGGCAGCGTGGTTGGGATTCAGGGCCTGGCCAGAGGGGCGATGGCGAGCGCTCGCGATCGCTGGCGGCGGGTTCGGGCTGGCCACGATCCTGGCTTTTGCACTGGCCGGTCTCCAACTGGTTCCAACTCTGGAGTACTTGAGATTGTCGGATCGCTCGGCCGGATTGGATCCAGAATTTGCCTTGAACTACTCCTTCTGGCCATGGAGGCTGGTCGGCCTGCTGGCGCCGGACATGTACGGAAATCCGCGAGACGGGAATTACTGGGGATACGGGAACTACTGGGAAGATCACATCTACCTGGGTGTGTTGCCAATCCTGCTCGCCGTCGGCGCGTTGAGCTCGAGGCGGCTAAACCGAATGCGATGGTTCTTTCTCGGTGTCATCCTGGTCAGCTTCGTACTTGCCCTCGGCAGAAACACTCCCGTATTCCCGCTGCTATTTCGAGCCGTGCCGACATTCTCGCTTTTCCAGGCACCGACCCGTTGGAACCTCCTGTTTGCTTTCTCACTGGCTTTGCTAGCTGGAATGGGAGCCGAGTTGTGGCAGGCGGCCTCCGGGAAGCGGCTCTACTGGCTGCGGCTGGGAACGGCAGGCGCTGCAGCGGCGGCCGGAGCGGCACTCCTGGGGGGACGACTGCTCTCGGAGATCGAGCCCACGTTCGCGCCAGCCATCTTCTTGGCTGCAATCGGTCTGCTGGCTTCCGGTGCGCTGGCACTCACCCGGCGCGATTCACCGGCGCCTGTATGGACGGTCGTTGCGGTGGGGATTACGCTGCTCGACCTGCTTTTTGCGTCACGCGGTCTAAACCCTACTCTGCCACTGGATTACTACCAACGGTCTAGTTCGCTGAAAACAGTCGTCGACTCCGAACACCGGCTGTACATGGCCGAAACTTTGGAGCAGCAATTGAAGTTTGATCTAACCTTTCGTTTTGATACTTTTCATCCGGACATGGAATGGGACCAGGTGCGAGACTACGGATTGCCGAACACCACGATCCTCGATGGCCTGCGATCGGCCAATAACTTCGACCCGATCCGGCCGGGCCGATACGTCGCCTGGGTACGGGCAATAGATTCTGCATCAGCCCTACGCCGCGATCTGCTGCTTCGGCATACTGGCATCGGCTGGCAAGCCGTGCTGCAGGGCGGATCGGTCCAGTATGAGCCTCTGACGTCGCCAGTGCGAGCCTGGGTTGTTCCAAAGGCAGAGTGGGTGAGCGACGAGCAGGAAGCGATCTTGAAGACCACGAAAACAAGCTTTGAGCCGCGAGAATCGGTGGTGTTGGAAGGCGCGGCACACGAATCCCCGCAAGGCGGTCGAGGAGAGATTCTCTCGCTGAATGATCGAAACCCCAACCTTGTCGAAGTCTCCGTCTCTGCCCCCGACAGTGGGTGGCTCGTGCTGGCCGATTCCTGGTTCCCTGGGTGGAAGGCTCGGGTTGACGGAGCCGAGACTGAGATCCTTCCCGCGAACGGCCTGCTGCGATCGATCTGGCTGCCGCCTGGTCAGCACACCGTGGTCTTCAGCTACCAGCCAACAAGCGTCTTCATAGGGCTGGCCTTGAGTTTGCTGGGCTGGCCGGTTCTCTACGGCTTGCGCCGTCTATGAAGCGATTCCTCCCGGCGACCGTGTCCACACTCGTGGCGGCGGCCTACGTCGTTTATCGGCTAGCCAGCACAGGCTGGGAGCCAACCGGCTGGCTTGAGCTCGGTGATCGAATCTCCGGAGGCGCGTCCGAGGGCTCGGAGGGCTACGATGGGCAGTTCTTCTACTACATCGCACTTGATCCTGACCCCTCCAGCGTCTCAGCGAAGCTTGATGACCCGGCTTACCGCTATCAGCGGATCCTGTATCCGCTGATAGCAAGGCTGGTCTCCCTCGGTGTGGAGGCCCGGATACCCTGGGCCATGCTGCTCATTGGCCTGGCTGCCCATTGGACGGGGACCTGGTCAGTGTCGGAGGTTCTCAGCGACCGCGGGCTCAGCCGGTGGTACGCCTTGAGCTACGGCCTGTGGGTGGGGCTGGTTGCGCCGGTGGGGATCGGGTTGAGCGAGCCGCTGGCCTTTGCACTCGCGGCGGCAGGCATGCTTTCCCTCGAGAGGCGCAGAAAGCTGTCCGCCGCCGCGCTCTTCGGGGCCGCAGCTTTCGCGAAAGAGACCACGCTGGTTTTTCTGGCGGCGGCTCTGATTGTGGAGCTGCTCACTGATCGTCAAGCCCGGGCGATCGCGGCGTACGCGGCTAGCGGAGCCCTGTTCGGGACCTGGCAGCTCTGGCTGCTCGGAACTTTTGGGGCCGTCGGGCTACGGGCCGGTGGGGACACGGCGACGGCGTTTGAGTGGATCCCGTTCATGGGGTTATTCCGGGTTGGGTTCTTCAGCCTGGCAGCCCTCGGCCTGTATCTTGTGATCTTCGGACCAAGCATCGTGCTTCCTTCGATCTGGGGGACAGTCGCATCGGTCCGCGAACTCTTGCGGGGCGCACGCGACACTGAGACCCTTGTGCTGCTTGGATTCTGCATGCTGATCATGGGCCTTCCATTCTCGACGTTTCGAGAACCACTGGGACTTGTCCGGGCGGCAGATGGGTTGGTTCTGGCCGCAATTCTCTTCGCAAGCGCCAGAAGGTGGCTGCGGCCGCTTCGGTACAGCCTGTTCTGGTCAGCTATGCTGGCGATGGTCTTGCCGCGCTGATCGGGAGTTACAATTGCCACCCGAATGGCCGTGACCACTGAGCTGACGCGCGTCTTGACCCCGAGGCAGCTACTGCTGCCCGCAGTTTTCACATCGGGCATGACGACCCTCGCGGTCGAAGTCTCCGCCGCGCGCCTGCTGGGCACCGTGTTCGGGACCAGCAACATCGTCTGGGCCAACATCATTGGCCTGATCCTGATCTACCTGAGTGCCGGGTATTTCATTGGGGGTCGTTGGGCCGATCGTTCTCCGCGGTTCGAGACATTCTTTCGCCTGCTTGCCTGGGGGTCATTCACCGCCGGTCTGGTTCCGGTCCTCGCGAAACCGGTGCTCCGACAGGCGGCCGTGGCCGTCCAAGACTTCGACGCCGTCATCATGGCCGGATCGTTCCTCTCGGTCCTGATCCTGTTCAGCATACCGGTGACGCTGCTGGGATGCATTTCGCCGTTCGCGATCCGACTGGCGATCACGAATCCAGAGCAGGCCGGGCGAATCTCCGGCAAGATCTATGCGATCTCAACCATCGGATCGATCCTCGGTACTTTCTTGCCGGTGCTCTGGCTGATCCCGACCATCGGGACCGCACGTACTTTCTTGGCGTTCAGTATGGTGCTTCTGGTGCTTGCCCTGGGAGGGTTGGCGCTGGAGGGCGGCTACCGGAAACTCATCCGCTACGCCTGGATGCCGGCTGCCCTGATATTGCTCGCGATCGTGGGGTTGAGTGGCCCGGTGAAGGCATCGGCCGCGTCGCTTTACGAGGCGGAATCTTCTTACAACTACATTCAAGTCGGGGAGAAGGACGGGCTGCGGGTGCTATATCTGAATGAGGGCCTGGCGGAGCACTCGATCTACTCGACGCAACTCGGTGCGGCTCCGTACGGATACGGAACCTGGGAGTTCTTCTTGGTGGCGCCGTTCTTTAACGCGCCGCCCGTGGGCCTGGAGGCTGTTCAGCGGGTTGGGCTGATCGGCCTGGCGGCTGGCACGGTCGCCAAGCAGTACTCTGACATCTTTGGCGAGGTGCCCATCGATGGCTGGGAGATCGATCCCGAGATCATCGAGGTCGGGAGGGCCTACTTTGATATGAACGAGCCCAATCTGAACCCGATCGTGGCGGACGGCCGCTGGGGACTGGCTCAGAGCGCATTCCTTTACAGCGTGATCGCGGTCGATGCCTACCGGGCTCCATATATCCCCTGGCAACTGACGACGGTCGAGTTTTTCGAAGAGGCGAAGGCGCATCTCGATCCAGACGGCGTTCTGGCAATCAATGTGGGGCGGACCCAGGCTGATCGACGGCTGATTGAGGCGTTGGCCGGGACGCTGCAGGCCGTCTTTCCATCGGTATACCTGGTCGATATTCCGGGCAGCTTCAATTCGATGCTCTATGCCACTCCGCAACCTACAAAGGCTGAGAACCTGGTCCACAACCTTCTGGCGCTGCAGGACCGGGGCGCACCGCAGCCGCTTATCGATGTGCTTAGACGTGCGACTGAGAACATCCGAGAGACCCCGAAGTCGACTACAGTCTTTACGGATGACCGGGCGCCGGTCGAGCAGCTGATCAATTCGATCGTCCTGCAGTTCGTGTTGGACGGTATGCAGGGGTTGCCATAGTGGAGGCCCCGAGCGCACCGCCGACCTGGATCGGGCTGGTGAAGACCGGGCTACAGGGTCTGATCCCAGTGGTTCTGGTGCTGACCAGCGTCCGTCTGCTAATGACGGATGTGTTCGTGCGGTTGGAGTACAGCCTGCCGGGATTTCCCGCCGATCGATCCGGATTCACCGAAGAGGATCGAGTGCATCACGCTTCGATCGCCTTGGACTACCTTCAGAACGATGAAGGCATCGAATTCCTGGGCGATCAACGGTTTGAGGATGGCTCGCCCGTCTACAACGCCCGAGAGCTGAGTCACATGGTGGACGTCAAGGCCGTAACCCGGACCGCACTGAGGATTCATTCGGTGGCCCTGGCCCTGGGCGTCGGAATGGGTGTCCTGATCTCGCAGTTTGCGGGCGGGCGGCAGTTCTGGGAAGCGCTGCATGCTGGGTCCAAGCTGACGGTTATTCTGATGGTCGTCCTCGCGATTGGCCTGCTGATCGGCTTTACGGTGGTTTTTGTTGCTTTCCACCAGGTATTCTTTTCGCCGGACACCTGGACCTTCCGGTTCGAGGACACGTTGATTCGGCTGTTCCCCGAGCGGTTTTGGCAAGTGGCGTTCGGGGCAGTGGCACTGGCCACTCTGGTCCAGGCCGGGCTGCTTTGGTTGATCTCGAAAGCAATGGTCGGGCGAGCGGCATAAGGAGCGCCAACAAACTGCGGCGCTATTGAGCATCGCCAGATTTAGTCGATCTTGACCATGCTCCAGGGCATTCGCCGGGTGGGTGAGCAGCGCCCGGGCCAGGAGTTACTTGCTGTAGT
>CAYHJH010000012.1:15430-17802 GCA_964356605.1 uncultured Anaerolineaceae bacterium | reverse complement strand
CGCGCTGGCCATCGCGCTGCCCGTGGGTTGGTACCTGCTCTCGCCCCTCTTCATCGACCGGGTCGTGGAGGAGGAGCTGCCCGCGGTTGCGGCGGAAGCGACCGCCGCTATGGAAGAGGCAATGGCCGAACCGGATAAGAGGATGGAGGCGCCGATGCCGGAAAGCGATATGGCCAGCATGCGCATCCTGGCGCAGGGCGAGTTCTACGACCTGGCCCACCAAGGCAAAGGGCGAGCGACACTCTATGAGCTGGCAGACGGCTCGCGGGTGTTGCGGTTCGAGCAATTCAAGGTGCTTAATGGCCCCGAATTGCATGTGTGGCTCGTCCCGGTCGATCCGGTGCCGAACACAGTCGGAAGGGAGATCGCCGGCTATGTTGACCTGGGACCATTGAAAGGTAACATCGGGGATCAGAACTACGACCTTCCAGAGGCTCTCGAGTTAGGAGACTTCAAATCCGTGGTGATCTGGTGCCAGCCGTTTCGAGTGCCGTTCAACGCTGCCCCGCTTAACCCTCCGTGAGTCCGGATCAGTCGAAATCATCAACCGGGCCTTCGGCCAAGACCATCCTGATTGTAGAGGATGAGGACAATATCCGGGAAGTCGTTCGGCGCTATCTAGAACGGGAAGGCTTTCAAGTTTGCGAGGCCGCCGATGGGTACAGCGCGCTGGATCTCATCGCGGAACAGGAGCCGGATCTGATCGTCATGGACCTGATGCTTCCGGGGATCGACGGGCTCACTCTGACCCGCCAGCTGCGCCAGCGTTCGCGCGTCCCGGTCATCATGCTGACCGCCCGAGGCGAGACTAGCGACCGGGTGCGGGGTCTGGACTTGGGTGCGGACGACTACATGCCCAAGCCGTTCAGCCCGCGCGAGTTAGTCTCGCGGATCCACGCGATTCTGCGCCGGGCCGCTCCCACTGAAGCCGCTCGGGTCCGTTTCGGTGAGGTCGACCTGGACCTGGACTCGCGCACGGTCATCGTCAGAGAAGAGAGCGTCAAGCTGACGGCCAAGGAGTTCGACCTGTTGTGGTTTCTGGCCAACCACCCCGGCCAGGTTTTCACCCGCGAGCGGTTGCTCGACAACGTGTGGGGGAAAGATTTCGCCGGCGATCCGGCTACGGTCACCGTCCACATTCGTCATCTGCGCGAGAAGATCGAACCCGATCCAGCCAAACCCCGGCACCTGATCACCGTGTGGGGGGTCGGGTATCGGCTCGAGAATGCGCATGCCTAGCGGCAGGCTAGCCTTCCTCGGAAGCATCTTGCTTGCGCTGACGATCACGCTCGGGCTGACGGTGCTGATTATGCAGCCGCCGGCTCAGGATGTGCTCGAGCTGGCGCTGATTTTTGGGGCGACCGGCCTGGGCGCCTCGCTGCTGGGTTTCGGCTCACACCGACTGGGCTGGTGGCGGCGCGCCTCGAGCCTTACCCAGTCGCTGACCGTCGGACACCTGCTGGCCGCGCTGGTGGGGCTTGTCATCGTCCTGCTGGCCGCCAGGCTGATGTTCATCAATAAGCATGACCTCACGCTGGCGGCCATGCTCCTGCTGTTCGGCAGCAGCGTGGCGGTTTCGTTTGGATATTTCTTATCCAACTCGATCACCGAGCGGCTTAAGCAGCTGGATCTTGGCGCCCGACGGCTGAGCGAGGGCAATTTCGCAACCCGAGTGATGATCGGCGGGAGGGACGAAGTCGCCGACTTGGGACGAGCCTTCAATCGGATGGCCGAGAAGCTGGAAGAGGCCGAGCGCGAGTCTGCCCGGCTGGAGGCGGCAAGAAGAGACTTCATCGCCGGGGCTTCGCACGATTTGCGGACTCCGCTGACCTCGCTGCGCGCCATGCTGGACGCCATCGCCGACGGAGTCGTCGAGGACCCGGCCGAGTACGTACGGCGTTGCCTGCGGGTGGTCGGCCAACTGGCCAGCCTGACCGACGACCTGGTCGAACTGGCCAGGCTGGACAGCAGCTCGGCCCCGCTCGAACGCTCGCCGGTCTCGATCGGAGAAGTTGTCGGAAGCGCAATCGAAGGTGCGTCGCTGCGCGCCGAGGAGAAAGGCGTGCGCCTCGGCAGGGGGGCGCCGCCGGATCTGGCTCCGATCCCGATTGCGGAAGACAAGATCGCCAGGGTCCTGCAGAACCTGCTGGATAACGCCATCCGCCACACCGAGGAAGGCGGGGAGGTGTGGGTCGAGGTTCAGGAGCGGGACGGGACGGTTGAGGTGAGCGTGCAGGACTCCGGGGAGGGCATTTCACCCGAGCATCTGCCTCACATTTTTGAACGGTTCTATCGGGCCGAGGAGAGCCGCTCTCGGGGAGGGATGGAGTCTGGTGGAGTCGGGCTGGGGCTGGCAATCGCCAAGCAACTGG
>CAYHJH010000012.1:7409-15330 GCA_964356605.1 uncultured Anaerolineaceae bacterium | reverse complement strand
GGCTCAGGACGCGGCAGTTCAAGGATGAGAACCCTGGCCGTCGGTCTGCTGAGCCTCGCACTGGCAGCCTGTATCGAGGCCGCCCCCACGAGCCAAGCGGAGTTGAAAGTACATCCTGAGCGGAGCCGAAGGATGCAACCTCCAGTGAAAGTATCGTTGCCGGATTTAGGCCTCGCGCCGGAGCTCCAGAACGAGTTCTGGCTAAACACCGATCAGCCGCTCCGGCTGGCCGAGCTGGGCGGCAAGGTGGTGCTGCTGGACATGTGGACCTTCGGCTGCATCAACTGCCAGCGCGTCATCCAGTATCTGCGCGATTGGCATGAGCGCTACTGGGATCAGGGGCCGGTCGTGATTGGCAACCACTATCCTGAGTTCGCTTACGAGCAAGACCTCGGTAACTTGCGAGAGCTACCCGTGACCTCGCGGCCCGGCTTATTCGTGAACACTCAGCGACCCAGCACAGAGCAAACAACCTCATAACAGTCCTTTCAATCGGGCAAGATAGCGCAACAAACCCGTTGTGCTATACTGCGCGAAATGAGAGCCGGGGGAAATGCTACGCGGGGGATCGTGGCTTGGCTGCGCCGCGCCGGTTTGAATTTCGTGGCGGCGGAGGCACTCGAGGCGTTCGCACCCCTCGCGACCATCGGAGCTCAGCTCGGCTATATGGCCGATCCATTCATCAGCGGGTCGGCCGAGTTCGGGCGTCAGTTGGAAAACCCTGAAGAACTCATCCGCCAGCTCCGCGACGTGGAGGCACAGCAGTGACCGCGGCCGGGCTGGAGGGGCTGATTGTTCTCGGGGTCTTCATCGCCTTAATGGTGGGCTTCTTGGCCGCCAGCCAGCGCTGGCCGGCCCACTTCCGGCGGATCCCAGCCTTTGAAGAGCTAAATCGAGCGATCGAGCGCGCGGTCGAAGCCGGCGAGCGGGTTCACGTGTCGCTGGGGACCGGATCGGTGATCGGCCCGGAAAGCGCGCCGGCTCTGGTCGGCCTGGCGGCACTCACCCGAATCGCTCGCGCAACCTCGATGAGCGACCGGCCGGTGGTCGTCACGGCCGGCGACGGGGCGATGGCCATCCTTGCGCAGGACACCCTACGCACGACGTATCAAGAGGTCGGGGCCTCCGAGCT
This sequence comes from uncultured Anaerolineaceae bacterium, assembly GCA_964356605.1. Classification (GTDB taxonomy): domain Bacteria; phylum Chloroflexota; class Anaerolineae; order Anaerolineales; family E44-bin32; genus JADFRG01. The sequence goes on along the minus strand of CAYHJH010000012.1, from coordinate 14,198 downwards.
TTACGAGCCAACCTCAGGCAGGCTGCTCGGGGCGACGCCACTTTCGTATGCTGCCGGCCTGCCGGCGGTCTTAGCGTACGAGCAGGTCTCGGTCCATGTGCTCAGTGGAGCCTATGGGTTTGAGGCCGGGCTGGCGGCCGATTTCGGCGAGCGGGCGAGGGTCTTCGTTATCGGCGGGACCGACGACGTCCAGGCTCAAGCCCTGCTATACACCGTGGCTCAACACCCGCTCATCGGCGAGGAGGTTTTCGCGAGCGGAGCTTATCTGGACGTTGGCGCGATGCACAAGGCCAGCCTGCGTGCCCAGGACGTCGTTCGCTTCGGCCTGATCGTTCTCATACTGCTGGGAGTCCTCGTCAGCACTTTCGAGGGCCTGGCATGAGAGTGCTCCGGCTCTCGGCGATTTGGGCCGCGCTCGCGATGGGCGTCGGCCTGTTTGTTCTGCTCGGGTACTTCATCGAGTTTTCATTTATTCAGGACCTGCGCCTGCTCTTCTTGCGATGGTCCGTGCTGCTGGCCGCGACGGCTTTGTTGGTCGGCCTGATCAATTTGGTTGCCGTCCATTGGCGAAAAGTCAGCTTGACCGAGGAGGGCTGGATCTACAGCGCGGTGCTGATGCTGTCTTTCACCGTGACTCTGATCCTGGCTTTATTCCTCAGGCCGGATCGTCCGGCGGCTCTCTTCATCTTCAAGACCTTTCAGCTGCCGTTGGAAGCCAGCCTGATGGCCGTGTTGGCGATCAGCCTGCTGGTGGCTGGGTTCCGGCTGGTGTCTCGGCGACGCAACTTGCTCAGCCTGCTCTTCATTGGAACTGCGCTGATGGTCTTGTTGGGGACCGGGCCGATGCCAGGTGCCACGGAGGGGCCCATCGTCAATCTCTTGGGCAATTTCCGGGCCTGGCTCTCTCAAGTTTGGGCGGCCGGGGGTGCTCGAGGCATCCTGCTGGGCGTCGCGCTCGGCGCGACGGCCACTGGACTGCGGGTGCTGCTCGCGGCGGATCGACCGTATGGGGCCTGAGCAATGAAACCGACCCGCTGCCAGACCTGCGGCAGCCTCAACTCCGGTCGTGCAACGGCCTGTGAGCTCTGTGGAGAGGCGCTCAGGCCGCTCCGTGGCGAGGTTCTCGAGCCGCTGATTGTGGGTGGGCTCAGCGACGAAGAGGCTGGCTCGGATGAGCAGGAGGACTGGCTCGAGCAGATGAGGCGGGAGGCCGATGCCCTGAGCTCAGGGGACGAGCCTTCAGAGGTTTCAGAAGCGGTGGAACCGAAAGCGCTTCGGCCGAGTCCCGAGTCTGAAGACCTGGCACAGGGAGATATTCCGGATTGGCTGCAACGGATCCGAGATAAGCAGGCCGAAGAGATCGAAGCCGAATCTGTGCCTGGTAAATCCGTCACCGATGAGCAACGACGCGATAAACCCGCTCTAGGAAAACCTGCCCTGCGAGCCGGCCTGGGCCCCGGGCTCCCGACCGGCGAAGTCCCACGCAAGAAACCGCTGGCACCCGAGCCGAGCGAGGAACTACCCATCTGGCTTCAGGAGGCCGGTTCCGCACCCGAGCCCAAAGGGGATGTTCTCCCGCATGTTCCGGCCCTGATCAGGGTACCCGAAGAAGCGCCCGCTGGAAAAGAGCCCGACCTTGGCCTTCCGGACTGGCTGGGGGAGATCGAGTCACTCGAAGAACCAATTGAGGAGGAACTTGCCGGTCCGGCTGCAAGCCCAGGACCGGATTTGGCTCCCGCGACCCTGCCGTCGTGGCTGGAAGCCATGCGACCGGTCGACACGTTTCGATCGGTGGTCGAGATCGAAGCCGAGCAGGACCAGTCGGTTGAGTCGGTGGGACCGCTGGCGGGGCTACGGGGAGTGCTGTTGGCGGAGCCGGTCGTGGCGATGCCCCGCACCTCTACCGTCGGCTCGATGCAGCTGGATATCACCGAACGCCAGTACGCCCAGGCTGAGCTTCTGCACAAGATGGTGGAGGAGGAGCAGCGAGAGGTCCCCGGTGTGCCACGGCGGAAGGTCCGACCAGAGCTCTTCCGGTGGGGGATCGCAGCCCTGGTCTTATTGGCGGTCGCGCTGCCGGTGTTTGCAGGCGCCCCGACATTTGCCGTCCCCAGGCTCGCGCCGCAAGAACTCGCCCCCTTGCGGGACCTCGTGAATCAGCTGCCCGTCGACCGCCCGGCGCTGCTCGTATTCGACTATGAGCCCGGCTATTCGGGTGAGCTGGAAGCCGTCTCTGGGCCTTTCCTTGACCATGTTATGAACCGCGGCTTGCCGCTGGCGACGATGTCTACCCGGCCGACCGGATCGCCACTCGCGGTAGCCGTGGTCAACAGCTATGCGGGCAGATACGGATATTCCTCCGGGCAGACCCTGGTGCATCTGGGGTATCTCTCCGGAGGCCCGACGGCCGTGCAGCTCTTTGCCATCAGCCCGCGCAGCGCGATTCTGAAGGGGTTTGGTCTTCCGGTGGGGATGCCCGCGGACGTGTGGGATACCCCGCTGCTTCAAAGTGTTCACAACCTCTCAGACTTCAGCATGGTGGCGGTGATTACGGGTGGCACCGAGTCCGCCCGGGTTTGGGCCGAGCAAGCCGGCAGCCGAATGGGAACTACGCCGCTGGTGATGGTGCTCAGCGCGGGAGCCGAGCCGCTTGTCCGTCCTTACTTCGAGGCGCAGGAGCAGTTCCCCGGCGAGAGGCGGGTCGATGGAATCCTGAGCGGACTCCCGGCTGCCGTATCCTACGAGCTGCAAAATACGCGGCCCGGTGTGGCCTTAGAGCGTTGGAATCCCTTTGGCAGCGGCATGCTGGCGGCAGAGCTGATCCTGCTGGCGGGGGCGGGGTATGGGATCGCGAACTGGTGGCTGGGCCGAAGGGAACAGTGACCGCATGGAACTCCCGGACCTGATTTCAACTTCCCTCGCCTCGGTCCTCACCGTGATGGTGTTGAGCTATTTGGTGGGCGACAATCCCCTCTTCCGGATCGCCATGCATCTGTTGGTTGGCACCGCGGCCGGGTACGCCGGTGCCATCGCGGTCCATAATGTGCTTCGGCCCGGCCTGGTGGATCCGCTCATTGAGGCCGGATTGGAGGGTTTGTTGAGCCCTGCCGGGCTGCCCACACTGATCCTGCCGTGGATTCTGGTCATCACCTTGCTCCTAAAGGCATCCCCCACGACCTCGCGCTTCGGCACTCCCGCCATGGCAGTGCTGGTGGGTGTCGGCGCTGCGGTCGTGGTCGGAGGGGCCATCAGCGGCACGCTCATCCCGCAGACCCTGGCCACAATGCAATCCCTCAATCCTGGTGTGGTGGGGGCAGCCTCTGCCGGCGTAAGGCTGGAGCGCTTGCTCGACCTAGTGATCATCCTCATCGGAACGTTGACCACGCTGCTTTATTTCCGCTTTTCGAGTCGGGAGGGCGAAGGGGATACCCCCCTGGCGAATGTGGCGGGCATCACCATCCCCGGGCCACTCAGCCTGCTGCGGGCGGTGGGAAGCGGGTTCATCGCAATCACCTTTGCCGTGATGTACGCGGGCGCGGTAGCGGCCACGTTGATCATCCTTTCGGAACGAGTCCAATTCTTGAGAGACACGCTCTCAGAATTATTCGGCACTCTCGGGTGACCTCATAAGCGCCATCCTGGAAGCCGACACGCTGTTGGCGGTGGACGTGGGCTCCGTGAACACTCGGGCTAGCCTGTTTGACGTCGTCGACGGTCGCTACCGTATGGTGGCGACCGGCCGCGCTTCCTCCACGGCCGGTGCTCCGCTGTTTGACGTGCGAGAGGGGATGCACATGGCGGTGGACGATTTGAGCGCCGTGACCGGCAGAATGTTGCTGGACGAAGGGGACAACCTGATCATACCGACGACGTCGGAGGGCGCGGGAGTTGACGCCTTTGTCGCCACTGCCTCGGCCGGGCCTCGACCACGCACCGTGTTGGTGGGGCTGATGCCGGGGGTTTCAATGGAAAGTGCTCGCCGACTGGCCGGCTCCACCTATTTGAATGTCGTGGAGGAGATCGGGCTGATGGATCGCCGGCGGGAAGAGGAGCAGGTCGATGTGCTGATTGCTTCCCAGCCGGACATGATCTTGATGGTCGGAGGCACGGATGGCGGTGCGACGGCTTCGGTGTTGCGGATGATTGAAACGGTCGGCCTGGCGACCAGCTTGCTGGCCACTGCCCACCGGCCGAACCTGGTCTTTGCCGGAAACCGATTGCTTGGCGCGGCCGTCTCGGAGTACTTTCAGGACCGCGCGCCGGTGACGATAGTGCCCAACATTCGACCCGCGCTCGATCAAGAAGAGCTCGAGCCTGCCCGCCTGAAGCTCTCGGAAGTCATCCGTGAGCTGCGGGCCGGAAAGATCAGCGGCTTTGAGGACCTGCAGGCCTGGTCGGGTGGCTCGATGATGCTGTCGGCGGACGCCTTCGGCCGAGTGGTCCGCTACTTGAGCCAGGTATACGACCCGGACAAGGGCGTGCTCGGCATCGATGTCGGCGCCAGTCACGTCTCGGTCGCGGCAGCCTTTGATGGGAACCTGCATCTGCGGGTGAATTCTGATCTGGGCCTCGGATCGTCAATGCCTGGGCTGATGCGGTATGCCACAATCAAGGATATCTCCCGCTGGTTACCGGGAGATGTGCCAGAAGGGCGAGTGCGTGACTATCTTTACAACAAGGCTCTCTACCCCGGGAGCATTCCCTCGGAGCTGGAGGACCTACATATCGAATATGCCTTGGCCCGCGAGCTGATCCGAACGGCGATTGCGCTTTCCCGCGCGGACTGGCAGAAGGGCGCTTCGTCCACGTTGCTGCCTGCTTTCGAACCGATCATCGCCAGCGGAGGTGCCATCGCCCGGGCGCCACGGCCGGGCTATGCGGCGCTCACGTTGCTGGACGCGATCCAGCCTAGAGGAGTCACCACACTGGTACTGGACCCTCACAATTTGATCCCAGCCGTTGGTGCGGCTGCCGGACTGCTGCCGATGATCACCGTCCAGGTGCTTGAATCCGGCAGTTTCGTCAGTCTGGGAACGGCGGTGGCACCGATAGGGCTCGGGCGACCCGGCCGTCCTGTGATGCGTGTCCGGGTTGAACCAGAAGGAGGCGGTGAGACCTTGGAAGGAGTGGTCCGGTTCGGACAGGTGGTGCTGCTGCCACTTCGGCAGGGCCAGCACGCTCGTCTGACCGTCCGGCCAGAGAGTGGATTTGACGTGGGTTTTGGCGGCCGTGGGAAAGCGGGCGCATTGCGGGTGGCGGGCGGTGTGCTGGGGGTGATCATCGACGCTCGCGGCCGGCCGCTGGAGCTTGCCAAGGACCCGGTCGAAAGGCGCGAAGCGAATCTCAAGTGGCTGCATGACATTGGGGCGGTGATGTGAAGGAACGGAGTCGTTGAGCTAACCATGGCCGGCAATCAACTCCCCACTATGCGGCATGTGCTGCCGTTGACAACGATCAGGCTGGAACGCAAGCTTCCCGGGCCGGGCACGGTGACGGTGCGGATTCGGGAGAAGGTCCAACCAGCAGACGTCGTGGCGGAGGTGCAGCCGCCGACCAAGCACTATTTTCTCGATCTGGCGGCCGGGCTGGGAACTTCCGAAGCGGAAGTCAGCCGGTACATGCGGGTCGAGCTTGGCAGCAACGTAGAGGCTGGCCAGGTGATCGCCGGGCCGGTTGGAATTGCGCGGCGTACGATGCGGGCCCCGGCTAACGGAAGGTTGCTGACACTCTCGCGCGGCCGAGCGCTGTTTGAGGCCAGCGAGGAGCCTTACCAAATCCATGCCGGTGTCTCGGGAGTGGTGGTGGCCTCCGACGGGACCAGTTCGCTGACCATCGAGACGACCGGAGCGCTCATTCAGGGGGCGTGGGGGAATGGCAGGAGAGGCTGGGGCGTGATGCGGGTGATTGGTCAGGGACCCTCCGATCGGCTGCAGACCGACCAGCTCGACATCAATTTGAGGGGAGCGGTGCTCTTGGCCGGTGTGTGCGATAATGCGGCGCCGCTCCACCAGGCAACCGAGCTGGCGGTTAGGGGACTGGTCCTGGGCAGCATGACGGCGGAACTGATACCGATCGCGTTGCGTGTGGCTTACCCCATCTTGCTCATGGAAGGCTTCGGGACCGCCCCGATGAATCGGGTGGCCTATGAACTGCTTAACTCAAATGCTGGAAGGGAAGCCAGCCTGGAGGCGACACTGCGAGAACCGTACGGCCGTCAAATGCCGGAGGTGATCATCCCGTTGCCTACCTCGTCCCGGATCAGCAGCCCAGAGCGGGTCATTCAGTTTGCGCCTGGCGTGCGTGTCCGCTGTATGCGAGCGCCCCACACCGGAGCTGTAGGGAAGATCCGACATCTCATCCCGAAGGCGGAAGCCTTTCCCAGCGGGATTTTCGCCAGGAGCGCCTTGGTGGATCTGGAAGAGATCGGCTCAGTCCCAGTGCCGCTCTCAAATCTGGAAGTGCTGGCATGATGGCTTGAATCTTGCAACAGCTCTCTCGTATGTTGCGCCTGTGCGCGGAAGGACCCGTTGCGTAAGGGGAGGACACGATGGCAGATGACTTTGAGGTGACCAGCGAGCCGCTTCCAGAGGGGGGGAACCGAACCTTTGTGATCGCGGCCGCTGGGTTGGGGGCCCTGATCGTGCTCAGCATGATCTGCCTTGGCGTCTATGCCCTGGTGCTTCAGCCGCGGCAGCGGCAGGCAGCTCTAGAGCGACCAACTGAAATTATGCTCACTAACACCGCTGTGGCGGTGGCGCTGACCGAGGCGGCTGCGGCGCAGCTTGCCAC
>CAYHJH010000012.1:0-7309 GCA_964356605.1 uncultured Anaerolineaceae bacterium | reverse complement strand
GCGATCTTCCTGGCGGTGATAATTCTGAGTCGAAGACTGCGAACCCGGACGGCGGGCTGAGTTCAGCCGCCCGAATAAGACAGGCGACAGGGTCAGCACCCTGTCGCCTGTTTGTTTTGGCGTCTTGAAGGAGGGTTAGATCCCTAAGCCGAGCTTGGCCAGGGACTCAAATAGGTCGGAGACCCCGCTTCCGTTGAGAGCGCTGGTTTCGACATATCTCGCGCCGATGCTGTGAGCGTAGGCCTCCGCCTGCTCACTCGGCTGGACACGTTCTAGATCGATCTTGTTCCCCACCACAACGAAGGGTTCCTGCTGGATCGCCTCCAGGATTTCCTGCCTCCACTTCACCAGGCTGTTGAAGGATTCAGGGTCGGTGACGTCGTACACCAGCGCCGCCGCTCGGCTGCCCCGGTAAAAGCCTGACCGGATGACCTGGAAGCGGTCCTGGCCCGCCATGTCCCAGATTGAGAGCTTGACCGTCTTCTCGGGCAGCGCTACGGTCTGCGTCTGAAAATCCACCCCGATCGTCGCCACCCGGGTCAGCTCGAACTTTCCTTCGCAAAACCTGCGGATGAGCGAGGTCTTGCCGACCGCGCCGTTTCCGGCGACGACGACTTTCAGAACAGGGACGCTACTCATGTCCCTGGGTTAGGACTGGCGACCGAGGAAATACTTGTGGGGAAAAACAAGCTCATCCGGGTTTACGGGTTGATTGCTCAGCAGAGTTCGGTTGGCTAGCTCAAACAAGCGGTGGAGTTCTTCTAGAGACTCGAGCTGCTGGTCAGCTGGGTTCGTTGAAAACCGTGCCATCAAGGTCGTGAATTCACCGGGCATGTAGCTCACCCAGCGGCCTCCCTCAATCTCGGTGGAGCGCATGCCGGCCCCAAAGATCTCCTTTGTGGCTGCCCGATAGGAGGACAGCATGGGAACCGCCAAGTCCGCCTCCATCTGAAACTCTCCGATGGTCTGGAGCGGCATGCCGGATTCGTTTTCATAGACCGAATAGCCCTCCACCTTGGCCACATTCAGCTGGCGGATGACGACGCTCTTGCCCTCCGAGGTGGCCGACTTCCACTCCTCTGAATCCGGCGCCATGTCTAGATAGCGCTTCACAGTCTGTTGCTCTCGGCGGTAGTGGTCGTAGAGCTCTTGAAACTGAAGCCGGTTGATGGAGCCGTTGGCGAATTCTTCGGCCAGCTTGTTGATCTTGGCCTGCACCCGTTCCAGGTACGCCTGGGGATTCTCGAGCGGAGAGGGTTCCTTAGTGACCGGAGCTGCTGGCGCGGGCTTGGGGGGAGCCCCTTCGGCTTCGCTCAGGGGAGCCTGGGGTTGTCGCGCAATGGTTGGTTGAGGCCTCGAGAATAACCCGCGCAGCCGTTTTAACATAAGGGATTGCCGTCGGCCGAGATTATAGCATGCGGACTTTCCGGGCAAGAAATGGGAAGAGAGTCTAACTGGCCTGGGCGACTTCCCGGCCGTGGGAGATCAGCCGCTCGAGTGCCTGAGGCTCCCTCGCTTCAGCATAGATCCGCAGAACGGGTTCGGTCCCGGAGGGCCGGATCAGGAGCCAGGACTCGTCGTCCATCACGTATTTGACGCCATCTCGAACGCTCACATGATCGACTCGCAATGAGCCGATCGAGCTGGGCGCTTCATCCCGCAACCGGTCCGACATCACTTGCTTGGAGACCGGCCGGGTCAGGCGCAGGTCGAGCCGTCCGTAGTGGGAGGGTCCCACCTCGGAAAGCAACTGATCCACCAGACCTTCGAGTGGTGTCCCTGTGGCTGCGACCATTTCGAGGGTCAACAGCCCCATCAGGATTCCATCGCCCTCCGGGATGTGTCCCTTGATCGACATACCGCCAGATTCCTCGCCCCCGATCAGCACGTCATCCTGGAGCATCCATTCGGCGATGTGATCGAAACCGACTGGCGTTTCGATCACTTCGAGACCGTAATTTTTGGCCAGGCGATTGAGCATTTGGGTGGTCGAGACCGTCTTGACCACTTTTCCGCGCCAGCCGCGCTGCTCGACCAGATATTTCAGTGCCAGAGCCATGATGCGGTGGGGATCGACAAATTGGCCCCGACCGTCGATCGCCCCGATGCGGTCGGCGTCCCCGTCGGTCGCCACACCGAGCTGGCCATGCCCAGAGGCGATCGCCCCGGCCAGTGCGCCCAGATAACGCGAGATCGGTTCCGGATGGATCCCGCCGAAGCCGGGATTCATTTCGCCCCGTACTTCCATGACCTCGCAGCCGGTACCCTGCAGGATCCCCTTGATCTGGCCACGGCCTGACCCATACATCGAGTCCACCACAATATGCTGCGGGTTTTCGGCGATGGCTTTCAGGTCGATCAAGGTGCGCAGATGATCGTGGTAAGCGGGCGTAGGGTTGAAGCGCTGGATCTGCCCATTCTGCTTGGCCTGCTCATAGTCCATCAGGTTCGGCCCTCGGCCACGCGACTCGTTATCCTGGAAGTACACCTCCACCTGCTTGCATTGCTCTCGCGCCGCCGCCCCGCCGTAGGCCGCCTTCAGCTTCACCCCGTTGTAGCGAGGGGCGTTGTGGGAGGCAGTAATCATGATGCCGGCGACGGCGCCCAGTTGGCGCACCGCGTAGGAAGCGGCCGGCGTCGGCACGTCCGCGCTCGTAAGGAACACCTTAAAACCATTGCCGGCGAGTACCCGGGCCGCTTCCACCGCGAAGCGGTCAGAAAGGAAGCGGGTGTCGAACCCGACCACCATGCGCCGCGGATCCGCCGCGTAGCCGCCGTTGTGCCACTCTTCAGAGGCTACCGCGTCGGCGATGGCCTGGCTCACCATCCGCAGATTGTGGAAGGTAAAGGTGTCGGCGATGACTCCGCGCCAGCCGTCCGTGCCGAAGTGAATGGTCATGTCTGCCCTCTAGCTGGCGAGATTCTCAAGTGCAGCCAGGTGAGCATCAAGCCGACCCATCGAGAGGCTGCGCATGGTTCGATGGAGCAGCGGATCGCAGAATTCTGCGCCAACTCTGCGCGGATCCGGTGCCAAACAGGCGAGCGAGAAGAAGCTGTGCAGCTCTATCCCTACGGCAGCAAGCCTGCCAGCGCCTCTGCCGCCTGACCGGCCGCTTCCGGAGGGGTCAGCTCGCCCGTGAGGGTGGCTCGCAGCGCCGTCTGGAGCACAGGCCCTGCAATTTCCAAGACTTGACTATTCGGCCTGGCCAATGCCGTCGGCACCAAGCGGCTGGCGATCGCTGCCTCTGGACTATCGGGCCAGCGCGCCAGCACCTGTGGCTGCGATGGGACCAGACCGAGCGAATAGGTCCACTCGGCGAGAAAAGCTGGATCGCTGAGCCACGCCATCAACTCGGCGGCCAGTACCTGTTGCTCGGAACGGACGGCCACCCAGGACCAAGATAGCGCCAAGGACACGCCTTTCCCGTCCCGGGTAGGCAGCGGACCAGCCGCGTGGGAGTCCGGAGCGTAGCCTGCCACAAAAGCCGCATAGGGTGCCTGGGCGGCCTGGGCGCGCCCCTCTTGAAGCGCGAGCCAGGTCTCGCCGGAAGAAGTGAACTCCAGTGACGCCGGGGCGAGTGCGCCTGACTCGCCGGCCGAAGCCAGGAAGCCAAGCGCCTCGGCCAGCAGATCTGGATCCAGCGGCGCCCGATCGAGCGGGAGCCCACCCAAGGCGAGATACTGGGCGAATAGGAACAGTGCGTCGGGATCGGCGGCCGGGATGAGGAAACTGATCTGGTCGCCGAAGAGCGAAGCCCAGTCGACCGGAGGAGAGTCAAAGGCGCCGGTCTCATAACCGAAGACCTCCATGTCGCTAGCAAATGGCAAGGCATAGAAGCGCCCATCGACATTCGTTGCATCGAAAGCGAAGTCGTACCACTCGGAAGGTTCCGGCTGCGGCAGCAATCCCTGAAGTGAGATCAGGTGTCCGGCCATTGCGGCTATCCGGACACCTTCGGGATCCAGCGTCGCTAGATCCGGCAATGCGGATGGCGCCGCTTGGCTAGCGGAGGAGAGCGACTCGGCCAGGCCGCCCGGCCCCTTCTCAGCCTTCACGCGGACGACCAACTGCAGTCCGGCATGATTCGCTTCAAAGGCCTGCAATCGGTCCGAGAACAACGCGCCGGCCGTCGTGGCCGGATCTGGCGCGAAGGCGGGCGCTACCCAGAGGGTCAGCATCTGCGGAGACAGGGCGGCTGCTGGCCTTGGGGTTGGAGTGACGGCGAATGCGGTTGCGACAGGAGCCGAGGAGACGGGGGAAGGGGTTCGCGCTCCTGTGGAACAGCCGGTCACCAACAGGGCCATCAGTCCACGTAGCGCGCAGGCCCATCGACTCCGTTCAGGGCAGGCCCTTCGACTTCGCCCGTCGCTTAGCGTCTCGCTCCGCTCAGGGCAGGCTCGATGCATGGGGGGTCATTATACTGAGGCCAAATGGACCCCTATGCTAGAATGGCCAGGCCATGTCCCCACCGCTGCTCGAAGGGATCCCGGCCAAGCCCGGCTGCTACCTGATGAAAGACGAGGCTGGCCGGGTGATCTATGTCGGGAAAGCGGTGAACCTGCGCAGCCGGGTACGCTCGTACTTCCATGAATCGGCCGCCCATGACCGCAAGACCGCCGAGCTGGTTGCGCGGGTCGCGGATGTGGAGTGGATCGTAGTGGCTTCCGAGCTCGAGGCGCTGATCCTTGAGATGAACCTGATCAAGCGGCACCGGCCAAAGTACAACATCCGCCTAAAAGACGACAAGCGCTACCCCTATGTGCGGGTGCACTGGGGGGACCCATTTCCCAAGGTAACGATGACCCGCCAGATGGTCGGCGACGGGAGCCGGTACTACGGACCCTACACGAGCGTGTGGGCAGTGCACCAAACATTGGACGTGCTGCGCCGGATCTTTCCATATCTGACCTGTGATCGGGTGATCACCGGGGAAGACCTGCGGGCCTGCCTATACCACGACATCAAATTGTGCCTGGCTCCATGTATCGGGGCCGTCGACCAGAGCGGCTACCGCGAGATGATCGCGGACCTGTGTGGTTTCCTCGAGGGTCGTTCTGAGCCGGTGGTCCGCCGCCTGCAAGCCGAGATGGCACGCGCCTCGACGGCGATGCAGTATGAGCGGGCAGCCGCCATCCGGGACCAGCTGACCGCTATCGACAAGGTGATCGAGGGGCAGAAGGTGGTTTCCCAGGAAAGTCTCGACTCCGATGTAATCGCCTTCGCCCGCAACGAGCGCGAGGCTTGTGTGCAGGTGTTCTTTGTCCGCGGCGGGAAGCTGATTGGACGAGAGTACTTCGTGCTGGAGGGCATTCGCCAGGCAGATGACGAGGAGGTGGTGAGGGCCTTCGTCAAGCAGTTTTATGCCAACGCCACGAGCGTCCCGCAGCGGGTGTTGCTCCCGCTCGAAATTGAAGAGGCGGCCATCATTGAAGCCTGGCTAAACCGCCGCAGTCCGGAACGCAAGGTGAAGATCACGGTCCCGCGAAAGGGAGTCAAGCGGGAGCTGGTCGAAATGGCGGCCGAAAATGCGGTCGAAACACTTTCAATGCTCCAGGCGCGCTGGGAAGCGGACCGCAGCAAGCAGGTCCAGGCGCTGGCCGAGCTGCAAGAGGTCTTGAAGCTAGGCCAGCCTCCGATCCGCATCGAAGGCTACGACATCTCGAATCTGCAGGGAACCGCCGCTGCCGGCTCGATGGTCGTCTTTGAGAGCGGCGCCCCAAGCAAGCCGTTGTACCGCAAGTACACGATCAAGTCGGTGAGCGGGCAAGACGATTTCGCCAGTATGGAGGAGCTATTGCATCGGCGCTTCCGAAGGTGGAAAGTCGCTCAGGAAGAGGCTGAGAAACCCGGGGCCAAGCTCGACCGGGCATTCGGCTTCCTACCCGACCTGGTGTTGGTGGATGGCGGGAAGGGTCAACTCAGTAGGGCCGTGGCGGTGCTGCAGAACTTTGGCCTGGAGAATCAGGTGCGTATCATTGGGCTGGCCAAACGGAACGAAGAACTCTATCTCCCCGACCAGTCGGATCCATTGATCCTGCCGCGGCGCTCTCAAGCGCTGTTCTTGGTTCAACGGATCCGGGACGAGGCCCACCGCTTCGCGCTCAGCCACCACCGGACTCAGCGCAAGCACAGCGGTCTCGCCTCCCAGCTGGACGCGATTGAAGGCATCGGTCCTGCTCGCAGGAAGGCGCTGCTCAAGGCGTTTGGCGACCTTGAAGGGATACGGCAGGCGGATGTTCTGGATCTCGACTCGGTGCCAGGGATCAGCCGCGAATTGGCGGAGCGGGTGAAAGCCGAGATTGCCTGAGTCGGGGATGGTGCTCGCGGCGCGGCCTAGAGCAGCCCGGGCAGCGTAGGGAAGAGACCGATGCGATCAGCCTGGATTGTGGATGACGACGATGAGATGGCCCACGCCGTGAAGCTGATGCTCGAGTTGTTGGATTTTGAGGTTGCGACCTACCGGCACGCCCGCGTCGCGGCGGAAGAGCTCCTGCAGGGACGGCGGCCTGATCTCATGATCCTGGATATCAACATGCCCGAAGTCACCGGGATGGACATGCTGGAATTCATCCGGCGACGAGCAGAGTTAAAGAACCTGCCGGTGGTGATGCTGTCTACCGAGGCGGCCGACATCCGAGTCGATGAGGCAATGAAGTTGGGTGCCAACGCATTTGCGTTCAAGCCGGTGACCATCGAAGAGCTGGAGGCGGCAATTGGGCGGGTGCTTCCGGCTGCCGGAAGTTGATAAAGTAAGTTGCTAAAGTCACTAAGAGGAGGAGGCATCGATGCCGGTTCGCAAAGGTGAGGCCGTCTGGCACGGCAGCCTCAAAGAGGGACACGGTCACATGCAGTTTGGGGAAGGCGCCTTCGAAGGGACCTACTCCGTCCAATCGCGCTTCGAAGAGGGGCCGGGGACCAATCCCGAAGAATTGTTAGGAGCGGCTCATGCCGGCTGCTTCTCGATGGCGCTATCGTCTGGCCTGAGCAACGCCGGCTTCCCACCGAATTCCGTTCAAACCACTGCACAGGTGCATATCGAAAAGAAGGAAGCGGGCTGGACCGTGACCCGCATTCATCTCATCACGCAGGCCGAAGCCCCCGGAATCGAAGGTGCAGCCTTTTTGGAACTGGCGGAGAAAGCAAAAAAGACCTGCCCCATTTCTCGCGCCTTGGGCAATGTGGAGATCACTTTGGAGGCCCGGCTAGCGAGTTGAGAGGGGGCTTCCGAGAGGATATGGCGATGGCTACTGGCTCTCGCCTTGCTTGTGTGCCCGGCATGGGCGTTGACTAGAGGGTGTAGGACCGCTG
>CAYHJH010000011.1:0-18520 GCA_964356605.1 uncultured Anaerolineaceae bacterium | reverse complement strand
TCTGGATTGAGCAGGTCGATGTCCTGCGGAAGCCGATTCCCCGGCCAATCCAGGATGTCTTGGGGCGCGACGCCGAAGAAACTCGCCACCCCGACTAACTCGTCGCCCTGATTCCAGATGTAAAGCGTGCCATCTGCCGGGAGGATATCGAGCTCCTGCCCCGGCCGGAGAGTGTGCGGGTTATCTTCCAGCGCCTCGAAGTTCCCCCACAGGACGGTTTCCGGTTTCAGGCCGAACCGGTCAGAGATGCCAAATAACGTATCGCCCGGCTGGACGACGTATTTGAGGATGTCCAACCGCGGTCGGGTTGGGATGAGGGTGTCTATGTCTGGAAGACGCTGGACTCCGACTGCGGACCTAACCTCGAAGTCCGGCAAGCGAATCTCGGCCGAGTCGACCTGCTCAGGCTGGGGGGGCTGAGCGGGTTCAGCCTCCGCCGGCAAGGCGGCCAGCCCGACCCGAGCCGCGATCACTCCGCCCGCGATAATCAGCAGGAAGCCGGCGTGCTCGGCATACCTGCCCAGAGACCCGCGCCCGGGGTTCACTGATCCCTCTGCTCGTAGCTGCTTTGCTCTTTACCCATGCTGGGGTGCGGATCCGCAGCCGGGCATCATAACACGAGGTGGCGGGTGGGCGGTTGGGCCAAGCTAATTGTCTGGCTTGTTCGCCTTGAGTTGTGTTACCGCAAACGGTTGGCAGTGGGTAGAACTACTGTGCGGGGTAGATGGGGCGCTGTGGAGGTCCGGTCTGCGACCCAGCTATTTCCCCTCTTCCACGAGCGTTTCAAGAAATTCCTGGTTGTTGTCGGTACGCCGCATGCTCTCGATGATCGCTTCGGTCGCGTTGACCATGTCCATCCCTGCCCCATTTGGAGGCGCGGTGATCATTTGCGAGAACATGCGCCGCAGCAGCCACACCCGCTGAGTGATGTCCGGACCCAGCAATAGTTCCTCTCGGCGCGTGGAGGAGCGTTCGATGTCGAAGGCCGGAAACAGCCGGCGCTCCTGCAGCCGCCGCGAGAGGTGCAGCTCCATGTTTCCAGTGCCCTTGAATTCCTCGTAGACCATATCGTCCATGCGCGAGCCGGTGTCCACTATGCAGGTGGCGATGATCGTCAGGGATCCGCCCTCCTCCAGGTTGCGGGCAGCACCAAAGAAGCGTTTAGGAGGATAGAGGGCTGCTGGATCCAGGCCACCGGAGAGGGTGCGGCCGGATGGCGTCACCATCAGGTTATAGGCCCGCGCCAGCCGGGTGATCGAATCCAGCAAGATCGCCACATCCCGCCCGCATTCCACCAATCGCTTCGCGCGCTCTAGTGCGATCTCCGCCACCCGAACGTGAGAGGAAGCCGGGTCGTCGAAAGTGGATGCGATCACCTCGGCGTCGACCGAGCGATCCATGTCGGTGACTTCTTCCGGTCGCTCGCCGATCAAGGCCACCATCAGATGCACCCTCGGGTACTTGGTGGAGATGGCATTGGCCACCCCTTTGAGCACAGTGGTCTTACCGGCCTTAGGAGGCGAGACAATCAGGCCCCGCTGGCCTTTCCCGATCGGCGCGATCAGGTTCAGCATCCGGTTCGCTATGGCGTGACGGTCGGTCTCCAGATCGAAGCGCTCCTCCGGGAAGATCGGAGTCAGACCCTCGAACTTGGGCCGATCCCTGATCTGCTCGGGATCCAGTCCGTTGATGGTCTCAACCCGCAGCAGCCCGTAGTACTTCTCCGTGTCTTTTGGAGGCCGGATCTGGCCGATCACCATATCGCCGGTCCGGAGGCTGAAGCGCCGAATTTGCGACTGGGAAACATAGATATCGTTGGGCCCCGGCAGGTAGTGCTCGGCGCGCAGAAAGCCCATTCCCTCGTTCATAACCTCCAGAACTCCACCCCGAAGTTCCAGGCCTTTGCTCACGGCTTCCGCCTGCATCAGATGCAGGATGAGGTCCTCCTTCTTCATACGGGTGGACCCGGTGATCTCCATTTCTTTCGATCGGGTGCGCAAATCGGTGAGCGTCATGGCCTCCAGTTCCCCAATGTTCATGGATTTTCTCCCTGAGGGAAGTCTTCAGTCCCCGTCCAACGGGTTTTTTTAGATTAAGCGACAGAAACTCAACGGATGAGGGTTATATAAAAGCCAGGCGAAATTGCTTGATTGGGGAGAGCTCGAACTATGCGCACGGATTATAGCACCCTGGTTGGGGCCGCGCAAGCGGAACTAAGGTCCAGGGTCATAGGCGATCTGGCTATAGCGCATGAGTTTGTCCCACTTGTGAACGGAAGTGATCTCACGGACTGTCCCGCTGCGCGAGCGCATCACGAGGCTGTGAGTTCTGGCGCCCGAACCGGTGTACTTAACGCCTTGCAGTAACTGGCCATCTGTAATGCCGGTCGCAGCGAAGAAGACGTCTTCCCCGCCCACCAGGTCGTCGATGTCGAGCCGCTTCTCCGGATCGAGACCCTGCTGGCGGCCTAAAGCGGCCTCCTCCGGCGAGCGAGGGTGAAACCGGACCTGGATTTCGCCTCCCATGCACTTCAGCGCGCAGGCGGCCAACACGCCCTCCGGCGCCCCCCCGATCCCGACCAGCACGTCGATCCCGGAATCCGGCCATGCCGTCATCAGTGCCCCGGCAACGTCCCCGTCTGTAATCAGCTGGATCCGCGCCCCAGTGCGGCGGACATCCGCAATCAGCTGCTCATGTCTGGGGCGATCGAGGATCATCACGGTGAGATCATCTATGTCGGCGGCTTTAGCCCTTGCGACTGCCTTCAGATTGTCCGCCACTGGTGCATCCAGATCGACGTGTCCCCTGGCTGCGGGCCCAACCGCGATCTTATTCATATAGACGAACGGGCCGGGGTGGTACATGCCACCTCTCTCGGCCAACGCCACCGTGGTGATCGAGTTGGCCCTGCCCAGCGCGAGCGAGCGCGTGCCATCAATTGGATCAACCGCGATATCGACCTCCGGACCATTTCCGCTCCCCAGCCGCTCGCCGTTGAATAGCATTGGAGCTTGGTCCTTCTCACCTTCCCCAATGACGATCACCCCATCGATGTCGATCGAGTTCAGGACCAGTCGCATCGCATCAACTGCCGCCCGATCTCCACTTTCTTTGTCCCCTCGCCCCATGTGGCGGGCCGCCGCCAGGGCCGCTGCTTCGGTTACTCTCGCTAGCTCGAGCGCCAGGTTCCTTGAGGGTTTCTCTCCCATCTTTGTTCCCTATGTCAGCCAGAGGACCGCGTAATACCCCAACACACCTGCCCACAGCCAGGAATCGAGCCGATCCAGCGCGCCGCCATGCCCGGCGAGCAATGTGCCGGAGTCTTTCACCTTCATCTCTCGCTTGATCATGCTGACCCCAAGATCGCCCAGTGGACTGATGATTCCAATGGCGCTGCCGACGACCAGGCCCCTCAGGGCGGTCAGGCTCGACTCCGGCCCCGCCGCAACCCGCCATAGGGCTGCCAGGCCAGCCCCGGCCGCTGCGCCAACCACTACGCCGGCCAGGTAACCCTCCCAGGTCTTCTTCGGGCTAAGCCGGGGGGTGAGGGGCCGCTTGCCCTTCCACCTGCCCACCAAGTAGGCGGCCGAGTCCGCCAGCCAGACGGTCGGCAGCGCAATCAGGATCCACCACTGTCCTTCCGGAAGCAGTCGCAACGAGATCAAGTAACCGCCGACCCAACCCAAGTATACGATTCCAGCGAGGGTGACCGCGAAGTCTGTGCCTGAGCGGTGCGCACCTCTCTCATAGTCGAAGAGGTGCCAGGCGACTGCGACCAGGGCTAGGCCGGTCAAGCTCAATACCAACCACTCGAGCTGCATCCCCATGCGGGCAAGGGCCAACAGTGCGACCCCACCGACAAGCAGCTGCAGGGCTGGCCGCAGCCCGGCGCTGCGAAAGAGCAAACCGTACTCGGCCGCGGCCAGCCCCAGCGCCAATGCAACGCCACCGGCGAATAGCCATCCGCCGGTGGCGATGATCCAAATGAGAAAAGGAAGGAAAAGAAGGGTGACGAGGAGCCGCTCGCGCAGCATCTAGCGAAAGGCTGGAACGGTGCCGAAGCGCCGCTCGCGCTGAGCATAACCCCAGAGCGCCTGACGCAGTTCCTCCGGGCCGAAGTCCGGCCAGTAAGTGGGGGTGAACCACCACTCGGAGTAGGCGCTCTGCCAGATCAGGAAATTGCTCACCCGCATCTCTCCGGAGGTGCGGATGACGAGATCCGGGTCCGGGCTATCGGCCGTGAAAAGATTGCGGTTTACAACCGCTTCATCGATGGTCGCCGGATCAAGGCCTTGTTCGATGATGCGTTGTATCGCTTGGATAATCTCGTCTCGCCCACCGTAGTTCCAAGCGACGTTGAGGACCAGGCGAGTGTTGTTCTTGGTCAAGTCAATCGCCTGACGGACCTTTGCCTGAAGCTCCGGTCTCAACCCTTCCAGCCGGCCGATGTGGCGGAGCTGCACTCCGTTGGCATGCAGCTCCTTCAGCTCGCGATCGATGACCTCCTCGAGGATGTTCATCAGCCCGCGTACCTCGCCGGTCGGGCGGTCCCAGTTTTCGGTGGAGAAGGCATAGATCGTGAGGTAACCGATCCCAAAATCGGCTGCTGCCCGCAGCACCCGCCGCAGGTTCTCAACCCCTGCGCGGTGGCCAGCCAGCCGAGGAAGACCGCGCTCGCTAGCCCAGCGGCCGTTGCCGTCCATGATGATCGCAACGTGGGTTGGGACGACCTCCGGTAATCCCTCTTCCATGTCGCTGGTCCTCAGATTTCGAGGACTTCGTTCTCCTTGCGCTGCCCGAGCTCGTTGATCTGCTCAACATAGCCATCAGTGACCTTCTGGAGCAGCTCTTCACCTCGGTGCAGATCATCCTTGGAAATCACCTTCTCTTGCTCGAACTCGCGCAGGTCATTATGAACGTCCCTGCGCACGTTGCGCACCGCCACCCGCGCGTCCTCCACCCGGGCGCGCACAACTTTCACCAGATCGTGCCGACGCTCCTCGGTGAGCGGCGGAATACTGAGCCGGATGAGTTTGCCGTCGTTGCTTGGGGTGACTCCGAGGTCAGAAGCCAGGATTGCACGCTCGATGTCTTTGACGCTGCCGGGGTCAAATGGCCGAATCGTCAGCAGCCGCGCCTCAGGCGCCGATATCGTAGCGAGCTGGATGAGCGGTGTGGGCGTGCCGTAATAGTCCACCATGACTCTTTCGGCTAAGGCAGGGGAAGCCCGGCCCGTTCGAACGGCGGCTAGGTCCTGCTCCAGGGTACGGACCGCACCCGCCATCCGGGATTCCGCCTCTCCCAGGGCATCTTTGATCATCCGCTCGCTCCTGTCTGATCGTCCGCGATAATGACTTCAGTTCGGGGTTCGGGACAGGCCTCCACTGAAGGATCCGTCCGGAGGGGTCGACCGGGTCCACGTCGCCGAGATCCGGGCTCAACGCAAGGCCGCCGATTGCGTATAGGATAGCGCAAAACGACCATTTTGCGAAGCAAGCGCAAATTGGCGAGTTCGAGGTTAGATGCCGGCAGCGCCGGCGAAGGAGCAAGTTGAGATCAGGATTGAGGTTACTTGCTCACCAGGGTGCCGACGGGCTGACCGAGTACAGCCTTCACCAGGCTGTCTGGCTGCCACAGATCCAGCACCAGGATCGGCAGGTCATTGTCCATGCAAAGCGAAACGGCAGTTGCATCCATGACTTCCAGGCGCATGTTTAGCGACTGAATGTAGGTCAGGCGGTCAAACTTCTTGGCGTTGGGGTTCTTGGTTGGATCTGCATCGTAGATACCGTCGACCTTGGTCGCCTTGATCACAATCTCGGCGCCGATCTCCACCGCCCTTAAGGCAGCCGCCGTGTCGGTGGAGAAGTAAGGATTGCCCGTACCGGCCCCCATGATCACTACCCGGCCTTTCTCTAAGTGGCGTCGGGCCCGTCGCTGGATGTAAGGTTCGGCCAGCGCACGCATCTCGATTGCCGTCATTACCCGGGTCACGATTCCGGCTCGTTCCAGCGCGTCCATGAGTGCAAGTGAGTTAATCACCGTCCCCAGCATTCCCATGTAATCTGCGGTGGCTCTTTCCATCCCGCGCTCGATGCCTGCCCGGCCCCGCCAGATGTTGCCGGCCCCAATGACGATGGCCAGTTCCACCCCCAAATCTTTTACCTGCTGAATTTTCACGGCCACCGCGTCTGCTCGCTTCGGATCGACTCCGAAGCCTTCCGGGGGGGCCAGCGCCTCCCCCCCAAGCTTTAACAGCACTCGCTTATGGGCCGGCTTCGTTATCAAGCTCGCTCAGTCCGACTCATGAAAAGGGCCAACCCTTGGTTGGCCCGCTGCCTCACTCCAGCGTTTCTCCGACCTCCCAGCGTTGGAATCGCCGGACGGTCACATTCTCTCCGGTCGCAACGATCATCTGTTGCACAATCTCCGACACGGTCTTCTGCTCATCGCGAACGTACGGCTGGCGCAGCAGGCAGTGGTCATTCAGAAACTTCTCCAGCCGGCCTTCCACGATCTGCTCAATCACCTTCTCCTGTTTCCCGTCCCCGGTGGCCTTTTGGCGAGCAAGCTCTCGCTCGCGCTCGAGTATCTCAGCTGGCACGTCCTCAGAGCTCACCCAAAGCGGGGAGTTGGACGCGATTTGCAATGCCATTTCGTGGGCGAACTTACGAAATTCGGAAGTGCGGGCCACAAAGTCCGTCTCGCAGTTGACTTCCACCATCACGCCCAGCCGACCGTCGCCATGGCTGTACAAATCGACCAGTCCGTCCCGGGTCGGCCGCCCGGCCTTGCCGGCCGCCTTTGCCAGTCCTTTCACCCGAATGAGAGCCTCGGCCCGCTCCACATCGCCTTGGGCTTCCTCGAGCGCCTTGCGGCAGTCCAAAACACCCGCGCCGGTGCGCTGACGGAGCTGCTTGACCAGATCGGCCGGAATACTCATCCCTGCTCCGCGGTCTCCGTCTTCCCTACCTCGGGCTCAGCTTTAGACGCGGGCTCCGTCTTCCCTACCTCGGGCTCAGCTTTAGACGCAGTCTCATCCGTCTTCACGGCTTGCGGCGCTCCCGCACCGAGCTCCTCATCAAAGTCTCCGCTCATGAGTTTGGCCAGCGTGGCTTCACCGAGCAGTTCCTCATCTGCCATCTCGGGAACCATCATCTCCTGGCGAGCAGGCTCGGCCTCTCCCGGGGTTGGTGAGCGATCCTTGCGCAATTCGAGGCCCTCAATCACTGCGTTAGCCACAGTTGCAGACAAGAGCTTGATGGCCCGGATCGCGTCATCGTTGGAGGGGATGACGTAGTCCACTCCGCCCGGGTCGCAGTTGGTGTCCACCAGCGCGATCACGGGGATCCCAAGCAGGTTGGATTCATGGATGGCGGTCTCCTCCCGATTCACATCCACCACAAAAACCAATTCTGGGACTGACTTCATGTGGCGAATACCGCCAAGGCGCTCCTCGAGCTTGGCGATTCGGCGGGTCAAGGTGAGGGCTTCCTTCTTGATCAGCCGCTCAAAATCACCTTCATCCCGCCTTCGCTGGAGCTCGTCCAGCTCATCGATCCGACTGCGAATGGTTCGCCAGTTGGTCAGCGTTCCACCCAGCCAGCGGGCATTAACATACGGCATGCCGCAACGGTTCGCCTCCTGCTCGATGGTCTCCTGCGCCTGGCGCTTCGTCCCGACGAACAGAATCGAACCTCCAGCGGCGACCGTGTCCCGGATCAGTGCGTAGGCCTCCTGCAGGGATTCTAGGGTCTGCTGCAAGTCAATGATGTGGATACTGTTGCGTTCGGTGAAGATGAAGGGCTTCATGCGTGGGTTCCACTTGCGGGTTCTGTGCCCGAAGTGCACCCCGGTCTCGAGCAGCTCCTTCATGTTCACAACTGGCATCTGGCCTCCTCAGGCTCGGCCCGTCGAATTGGATTCTCAGGTCCAATTCGGGGTATCACGCAGCTTGGCATTCGCCCGACGCTTCCGCCGGGCAGAAACTCTCCCGCCAGGCTGTCGGCAGCCCTGAGCGGGAGCGCATGGGAGTATATCATACTCGCTGGCTAACTATCCGGAGTGTTAAAGGCCACGGCCACCGCCACCGCGTGCTGTTCGGTGTGGCTGAGGCTGATGGCCCAGTCCGTCAGGCCCATGGAGTCGGCCAATTCTTGGGCCTGACCGTGCAGGCGCAGCTGAGGTTCTCGGCGAGGACCGTTGACGATTTCGATTTCCTTCCAGGCAACCTGTCCGATCCCGGTGCCCAACGCCTTGGCAACTGCCTCCTTGGCGGCAAAGCGGGCGGCCAGGGCGGGCGTTTGCCCATTCGAGTCAATCAGCTCCTGACCGGTATAGAAGCGTTCGAAGAAGCGCTGACCATGCCGCAGAATGGCATGATCGATGCGATTCACCTCGACCACATCAACGCCGGAGCGCAGCATCCTTATTGCGGCCTTCCATTGGGGCCAGCGCTGGCGATGGCCATGTTGTCAGGATCGAGAAACCGCCTGGAGACTCTGAGGATGTCTTTCGGAGTGAGCGCGCCCACCATGCCGGGATATCGCTGATAGTAGTCCAATCCAAGCGCGTGCCGCTCCGCGTTTACGATTGCGCCTGCCACCCCCTCATTCGACTCCAGTTGAAGCGGCAGGCGGCCAATGAAGTTGGCCTGGTTGTCCTCCAACTCACCCGGCGAGGGTGGGCGAGTGATCATCTTCCGCATCTCCTTGCGGATCAACTTGATCGCCCGCTCGAGATTCTTCGGATCGACCCCCGCAACGATTTCCCAGGGGCCTGGCCCAAGTCCACCAACAAGGCTGCTGTAGGCGTAATAGGCAAGCCCGGCCTCCTCGCGCACCACATCACCAATGCGGCCATACATGCCGAACCGACCCAAAATGTTGTTGGCCAACGCCGCGGCCAGGTAGTCCGAATCCGATCGAGGCGGTCCGGGAACTCCCATGACCACATCGGTCTGGCTCTTGCCTTCCAATGGCACGTGTTCCCGACGCATTCCTTTCAGCTTATCAATTCCCGGAAGCTCGAGCTGGACAGCCCGCCCGTTGTCCTTCCACGAGGCGAACCGTTTAGCCACGGCCTCGGCGGCCTCTTCCGCTTTCACTGCGCCGACCACGCAAATCACCATGCCCCCTGGGCGGTAGTGTGCCCGGTGGAACGCGCGCAGGTGGGCGGCAGTCAGGTTGGCAACGGTCTCCTTGTATCCGTCTGTTGGAACCGAATATGGATGACCTGCGTAGATTAACCCATTGAAAGCCAGGTCGGCGCGGGCGCCGGTCTCCTGATCCCGGATTGCCAGGGAGGTCAGGATCTCGGCGCGCATCCGGTCCACCTGTTTCTTCGGGAAGGAGGGCTGCTGAAGCACTTCCATGAGCAGGTCAAGCAACAGCCCCAAATCCTCGGCCAGCGCTTTTCCCGAGAAGGGCGTGCTGTGCTTGCCGGCCGAGAAGCTCAGCCGGGCGCCGATCGACTCGATGGACTCATAGATTTGCTCAAATGTCCGCTCGCGAGTTCCGCGCATCAGACTGGCCGCGGTCATAGCGGCCAAGCCTGCCTGGTCCGGCCTCTCTTGCAAGGCACCGGCCCACAGATACCCAGAGATTACGACCGAAGGGCTCGAGAAGTTTTCGCGTCCCAAGAAGACGATCCCGTTCGGCAACGCTTGCCTCAGGATTGTCTCTGGTCCAGGTAGGCTCTTCAGGTCGAACTGCTTAGACGTGCCCATTCGGTCGATATATCCCTACTGTCCGATTAGCCGGAACGAGCCGCTTTCGGGCCACTTCGAGCATCATCTGCGGGGTAATCGCCTCCAAGTGGTCCAGATAACTCTCGAACCAATCATAGCTCGCAAACATTTCACTGTAGCCGAGCCAGAAGGCTTGATTGGTGATGCTCTCGCTGTTAAAGGCGAATAGAGCGCGCGCCTGCTTAATGGCCTTGGCTACTTCCTCCTCGCGCACCGGGTCTTCAAGCAGCTTGGAGATCTCTTCGTCACACGCTTCGAGGACGGCCTCTGGGGTGCTGTCCGGCCGGATGGTCACCGAGATCGAATACAGATAAGGATCGATGCTGGCCGTCAGGTTTCCGGAGACGGCGGCGGCGAGCTCACCTTGGACGAGCCGCTTGTATAGGCGGGAGGTCTTGTTCGAGATTTCCCCGCCGAAAAATCCGAGGTTGGAAGCTCCACTCAAGGCGCTGTCCAGCACCGCCAGGGGAATCAGGTCTTCCTCCGCCGCGCTTGGAGCGCGGTAGGCCAGTTCGAGGAGGGCCGTTTCGCCCGGGCCTTCGACTTCGACCCGTCGTTCTCCGGGTTGGGACGGTTCTGGCCGCTGACTGTATGCTGGCCGCGGCGCCCTGGGGATTGGGCCGAACAGCTCGCGGATCCGTTCAAGCATTGGGCCAGCCTTGAAGTCGCCAGCTACGGCCAAGACCGCGTTACTGGGAACGTAGTACCTCCGGTAATGGTTATACAGGTCGTCCCGGGTGATCGTTCCCAGATCGACCATGTCACCCAGGACCGCATGGTGGTACGGGTGGACTCGGAAGGCCGCCGCGTGCAGTTCTTCTGACAGACGGAAGGAAGGATCGTTTTCGGCACCCTGCCGCTCCACCATGATAACCGTTCGCTCAGACTCGACTTCTTTCGCCTCGAATAGGCTGTTCGCCATCCGGTCCGCCTCAATTCGGAGGCCGAGGTCGGCGCGGGCCTGCGGCATCGTCTCGAAATAGGCCGTCCAGTCGATCCAGGTGAAGGCATTCCAGAAGCCGCCGTCTCGAGAGATGGCCCGGTCCAAGGTGCTCGACGGGTGCGTCGGCGTGCCTTTGAACTGCATGTGTTCGACCCAGTGGGAGATTCCAGTGATGCCGGATCGCTCGTTGCGAGAACCCACCCGATACCAGACCCAGGTGCTGATCAGAGGGGCGGTGCGAATCTCCTTGAGCCGTACCTCGAGGCCGTTCCGGAGCCGGGTCCGCAGCACGGCTCCACTCATAGGCTGCGTTCCTCCTGCCTCACCGGTTCGAGAGCTGCGAGCGGCAGCCCATCCGGGCCATATCCCTGTCCAAAACCCAGATATTTGAAGCCCAGTCGGGCCATCTGTTTCGGATCGTAGATGTTCCGGCCGTCCACGATGACCGGCTGCCGCATCCGATCTTGGATGCGCTGGAAGTCCAATTGCAGAAACTCATTCCACTCCGTGCACACCACGATTGCGTCGCAGCCTTCCGCCATGGCGTAAGGGTCCGACGCCATTTCGATCTCAGGAACCAACTCCGCCGCGCGGTCCATCCCAACCGGATCATACGCGCGCAGGCGCGCGCCCAGAGCGCTCAGCATTTGGGCGACCTGTAGCGCCGGCGCTTCTCGCAGGTCATCGGTATTCGGCTTGAAGGTCAAACCCAGCAGGCCGATCACCTTGCCATCCAGGTCCCCAAGCACTTGGCGGGTTTTCTCCACCAGCAGGGAAAGGCGGTCGTCGTTGATCTCCATCACCGCCTGAAGCAGCTGCGGATGACGCCCTTTCTCACCCGCCATATAGGCCAGGGCCTTTACGTCCTTCGGGAAACATGACCCGCCGTATCCCAGGCCGGCCTCCAGGAAATGCTGGTTGATGCGCGGGTCGTAGCCCATGCCGGTGGCCACTTCCTTGATGTCCGCACCCAGTGCTTCGCAGATGTTGGCGATCTCGTTGATGAAAGAAATCTTGGTAGCCAGGAAGGCGTTGGAGGCGTACTTGATCATTTCCGCGGTGCGTAGGTCGGTGATCATGATGGGTGCTCGCAGCGGCAGGTGCAACTGGGCCACTTTCTCGGCCGCCCGCGGGTCAGTGGAGCCCAGGACCGTTCGCGACGGCTGCATGAAGTCACTGATGGCGGCCCCCTCGCGCAGGAACTCCGGGTTAGACACCACTGAGAATGGAATAGAGACCTTTTGGTGCGACTTGATGATATCCGCTACCCAGTCCCCAGTGCCCACCGGGACGGTGGATTTGTTGACAATAATGAGAGGGGCAATCATTGCCTGGGCGATCGATTCGGCCGCCTGGCGGATATGTTTGAGGTCTGCTTCGCCCTCCGTGCCACCCGGAGTGCCGACGGCAATAAATACGAATTCGGCCTCTCGAATCGCCTCTTCATAGGATGTGGTGAAGCTGAGCCGCTCGGCGGCCACATTGCGGGCCACCAGCTCATCCAGCCCCGGCTCGTAAATCGGCATCTGCCCACGCTCGAGCCCGGCGATGCGCTCCCGGTCGGTGTCGAGCGCCACCACCCGGTTCCCAAGGTCGGCAAAGCAGGCCCCGGTCACCAATCCCACATGGCCTACGCCGACGACCGTCAGGTTCTTCAAGGGTGCTGCCTCCAAAAAAGGGGGCCGGAATGATACCACGCCTTCCAGACCCCAGCTTCAGGCAGCTTGCCAAAGGTCACTTTGCCCCCATGACAAGTCACACTACTCCACTCTGGAGAGGGTTTCTAGACTAGTCTTTGAGGCAGATTTGCAAATCACTCGCCAGGCCGATTACGCCCTGCGCACGGTGCTTTATCTCGCGGGTCTGGAGGACGGCGGCCGGGCCCCAACCGGGAGAATCGCTCGAGAGCAGCGGGTCCCACCCTCGTTCCTGGCGAAGATCGTTTCCCAGCTTGCCATTGCCGGCTTGGTCCAGACCGCCCGCGGTGCCCGTGGCGGCGTCTCGCTGGCCCGGCCCGCCGGTGAGATCAGCGTGCTAGAGGTGATTCAGGCCGTCGACGGCCCGATCCGGCTGTTCGAATGCCTGGATGATCCAGCGGGCTGCGTTTTCGGTGAGGCCTGCCCGATGCGCGAAACCCTGTGCAACGTGCAGGAAAGGTTAATCCGAGAACTGTCCACAGCGGACTTTAGGCAGCTCGCAGCACGCCAGCGCGAACTCGCACGCCAAG
The DNA here is from genome assembly GCA_964356605.1 of uncultured Anaerolineaceae bacterium. Classification (GTDB taxonomy): domain Bacteria; phylum Chloroflexota; class Anaerolineae; order Anaerolineales; family E44-bin32; genus JADFRG01. The sequence continues at coordinate 5,602 of CAYHJH010000011.1, read as the reverse complement.
TCCTCAGCCTGGCACCCTCCTCCTCCAAATCCTGATCCTCTTCTCCCAAACGCAGCTGGCGTAAAATCAACCGCGTTGTCTTTGGGAGGATACCATGGACGTCGCTCAGGCCATCCAAATGAAACGAGCGGTGCGCAGCTTTGCCCCCGATCCGCTTCCCGAGCAAGTGCTCCAGGAAATCCTCAACGCCGGCAGGCGGGCACAATCGGCCAAGAACCGCCAGGCCTGGCACTTCCTGCTGATCCGAGATCACGGTACTCTGGCGGCCCTGTCGAAGCTCGGTACCTACGCCGGTCATATCGCCGGCGCGGCCGCGGCGGTCGCGATCCTGACTCCTGACCCGGACGACCGCTGGTCGATCATGTTCGACGCCGGCCAGGCCGCCGCGTACATGCAGCTTGCTGCCTGGGAACTCGGGATCGGTTCCTGCCCTGCGACCATCTACCAGTCGGATGAGGCGCGCGAGCTGCTCGGGTTCCCGGCAGACCTGCATTTGAGGGCGGTGCTGTCCTTTGGGTACCCAGCCGACACGGGCGAGCTTACGGCCCCTCCGCACCCTGGCGGCCGGAAGGCGCTCACCACAGTTGTCTCTTACGAACGCTGGCAGGACCTCAAATCCTAAGCCCTTCCCGCCAACTGCTCCTTATCACGCTGACCCGGACGGTGATCAATACCGGTTTCCGGCTGGTTTACCCGTTCTTGCCAATGATCTCCCGTGGCCTGAATGTCGCCCCCCAAGCTGTAATCCTGGGCGTGACCGCCCGTTCAGCTCTTGGCCTGGGGGCTCCTTTCCTGGGATCACTCGGCGATCGGGTCGGCCGTAGAGCGGCCATGCTGGCTGGGTTGGCGGTGTTCGTGCTGGGAGGACTGCTGGTGGGTTTGCGTCCCACCTATGCCACATTCCTCGTGGCGCTGCTCGCCATCGGACTTTCCAAGATTCTCTTTGATACGGCACTGTATGCCTATGTTGGGGACATGGTCGCGTTCGAACGCCGCGGAACTCCAATGGCGTTGATTGAGTTCAGCTGGTCTGGCGCATATCTGCTCGGCGTACCGGCAGCTGGTTTGCTCATTGGCGCGGTCGGATGGGCGGCGCCTTTCCCGGTGCTCTCCGGCCTGGCGCTGCTCGGAGGGCTCTGGCTGTGGAGGACGCTACCGAGAAACTCTGGGGCTCGGCCGCGGGCAGGCTCGTTTGTTCATGATCTCTCCGCAGTTCTCAACCGCCGGTCGGCTCTGGCCGGCCTCGGGGTTGGGCTGTTGCTCGCCACAGCCAATGAAATCGTCAACATCGTATATGGCCTGTGGATGGAGGATGCGTTTGGGCTGCGGATCGCAGCGTTGGGCGCCGCCACAGCCGTAATCGGTTTGGCGGAGCTCGGAGGGGAAGGCCTGGTCGCTGGCCTGACGGACCGCATTGGAAAGCGCCGGTCGCTGGCGGCCGGTATCCTGCTGAGTTGTGGGACCCTCTTGGCCCTTCCACTGCTGGGCACGACTCTCGCGGGCGCCTTGGTTGGTCTGTTCGCGCTGTATCTCACTTTCGAGTATTCGATTGTGAGCTCGCTGCCGCTCATGACCGAACAGGTTCCGGCCGCCCGCTCCACGCTGATGGCCACCAACATCGCTGGACTGTCGCTTGGCCGCAGCCTCGGTGCTCTGGTGGGCGGTCGTTTATTTGCGTTGGGGATGCAGGCCAACACGGTAGCGGCGGCGATGTTGAATCTCCTGGCCTTAGGGTTGCTGCTTGCCTTCGTGAAGGAGCAGGGAGAATGAGTCAGCACACTCGGGTGATAGTCGACCTACTCGTCCACTCCGCCTCGCAGCTGCTCACACTGGCCGGCGGCCCACAGCGCGGAGCGGCCCTGGGAGCGCTTGGATTGGTCGAGGATGGGGCAGTCGCGATCCATGCCGGGCAAATCGTGGCCACTGGCTCGACCGACGAATTGCGCCAATCCCACGCTGCTCGGGAGGAGCTCGACACCACTGGCCGGGTCGTCATGCCCGGCTTCGTCGATCCTCACACTCACCTCGTCTGGGCCGGCGATCGGGCCGAAGAATTCGAGCAGCGAGTCCGGGGCGCAACCTACCTAGAGATCCTGGCAGCCGGCGGCGGTATCTTGTCAACAGTCCGCAGCACCCGGGCGGCCAGTCTGGAGAGCCTGATTGCCGCCAGCCGGCCTCGGCTCAAGCGAATGCTGCAACACGGCACCACCACCGCTGAAGCCAAGACCGGCTATGGCTTGACGCTCGAGACCGAGCTCCGGCAATTGGATGCGATCTTGGCGCTCGATGCCGAGGGGCCGGTCGAACTCTCCCCGACATTTCTCCCCGCCCACGCCGTTCCGGAAGGCATTTCCCCGCAAACATATGTCGAACAGATCTGCGCTGAGATGCTGCCGACCCTCAACCGGTGGTGGGCCGAACATGCGGATGGACGGCCCTTACCTTTTGTGGATGTGTTCTGCGAAGTCGGCGCGTTTGACCTCAAGCTCAGCCGTCAGGTACTCGAGCGCGCCCGGTCGCTGGGCTTTCCACTGAAGGTCCACGCCGACGAGTTCAACCCGCTTGGCGGGACCAGGTTGGCGGTCGAACTCGGCGCCACCTCCGCCGATCATCTGCTTCAGATAAGGGAGTCCGATATCAGCGCACTGGGTCGTTCAGGCACCGTGGCGGTTGCCCTGCCGGCTACGCCGTTCGGACTGGCCGCCTCGACCTATGCGCCGGCTCAGCCGATTCTGCAGGCGGGCGGGATTTTGGCGCTGGGCACCGACCTCAACCCCGGCACCGCCTGGTGCGAGAGCATGCAGTTCGTGATCGCGCTGGCCTGCCGCTACATGGGCCTGACCCCCGCGCAAGCGATCGCCGCCGCGACCATCAATGCGGCCGCGGCCATCCGAAGGGACTCAGACGTCGGCAGCCTCGAGCCAGGCAAGCAAGCCGACTTGCTCGTCCTGGATATCCCTGAGTATCGCCACCTGGGATACCGCTTTGGCACAAACCTTGTATCGACCGTGGTCAAGAAGGGCCAAATCGTCATGCCAGAGAGAACCGATGGATTGGGCTGAGGCGCCTGTTGCGGTCCGGGGCATTCTGATCGTCGCCGCCGCCCTATTGGCGTGGATGGTGCTAAAGGTGGTGCTCAGGATCACGCTTCGCCTTTTCACCATCGGCTGCCTGGGCATCGCGGTCGTCCTGGTGATCGGGGGGATTGCTGGCTGGCTAGGTTGAACTAGGTTTCCGACGCACACCGGCCGGAAGCCTATGCAAGAAAACAGCCCCTCCGGATTGGAGGGGCTGTTTTGCGTTGCATCTGCTTTGGCCTAGTAATCAGGCATCGATGGCCCAGGAGACTTGTCTTCCACCGGGACGTCCGTGACCAGGGCCTCGGTGGTCAAGATCATGGCCGCGATCGAGGCGGCATTCTGCAGTGCTCCCTTTGTAACCTTGGCCGGATCGATGATGCCGGCCACGACCATATCCACATAGTCGGCAGCGATCACATCATATCCGATATTCTTGTTCTTCTTCTCGGTCTGCTGGCGACGGACCGACTCGAGCACCACGGCACCGTCCATGCCAGCGTTGTGGGCGATGCCGCGGAGCGGGGTTTCTAACGCCTTGCGGACGATGTTGATTCCGGTGTTGATGTCATCGTCCGAGTCCTTGAGCTTGACGATCGTGTCGCGGGCATTGATCAGCGCGACCCCACCGCCGGGGACGATTCCCTCTTCGACCGCCGCCCGGGTGGCCGAAAGCGCGTCCTCGACCCGGTGCTTCTTCTCTTTCAGCTCCACTTCGGTTGCCGCGCCCACCCGGATCACTGCCACCCCGCCGACCAGCTTCGCCAGGCGCTCCTGCAGTTTCTCCTTGTCGTAGTCGCTGGTCGAGCGGTCCATCTCGACCTTGATCTCTGCGATCCGGCCCTTGATTTTGGCCGGATCGCCCTTGCCCTCGATAATGGTAGTGTCCTCTTTGTTAGAGACTACCTTACCCGCCCGGCCGAGGTCGGTGAGGGTGACGGTTTCGAGCTTGCGCCCAAGTTCCTCGGTGATCAGGGTTCCACCGGTCAGGGCGGCGATATCCTGCAGCATGGCCTTGCGCCGGTCACCGAAGCCGGGGGCTTTGACTGCCAGCACATCGAGCATTCCGCGCAGTTTGTTCAACACCAGGGTTGCCAGCGCCTCGCCGTCCACGTCTTCGGCGATCACCACCAGTTTCTTCGTACCCACCTGCACGAGCTTCTCCAAGATGGGGACGATATCGCTGGCGGCGGATATCTTCTTGTCGTGGATCAGCAGGTACGGCTCCTCGATCACCGCTTCCATGTTTTCGGGCTCAGTTACGAAATAGGGCGAGATATAGCCCCGATCGAACTGCATGCCTTCCACGTACTCGGTCTCGAACTCGAGGCCCTTCGACTCCTCGACCGTGACTACCCCGTCCTTGCCGACTTTGTCCATCACCTCGGCGATGAGATTGCCGATCTCTTGATCCTGGGCCGATATGGCTGCCACCGAAGCGATCTCTTCCTTGGTGGTCACGTCAATCGCCGCTTTCGTGAGTGCGTCCGAGATTTCCTTGGCTGCCCGCTCGATGCCGCGCTTGAGCATCATCGGGTTCGCGCCGGCCGACAGGTTCTTCAGCCCTTCGCTCACGATGGCGTGAGCAAGAACGGTCGAGGTTGTGGTGCCATCGCCGGCGATGTCGTTAGTCTTGGTAGCCGCCTCTTTCAGCAGCTGAGCGCCCATGTTTTCATAGGGGTCTTCCAGCTCAATCTCCTTGGCAACCGTCACCCCGTCGTGGGTGATGGTGGGCGATCCGAACTTGCGGTCCAGGGCCACGTTTCGTCCCTTCGGCCCCAACGTTGTCGCTACCGCATTTGCCAGGATGTCCACGCCATTTTTCAGCCGTCGGCGGGCGTCTTCCCCGAATGCAAGTTGTTTGGCAGTCATGCTTCCTCAAATCCTCCTTATTTTGTTGGGATCACTCGGTGATGATGGCGAGTACGTCGCTCTCTCGCAGGATTAAGAGCTTGTCGCCGTTCACTTTGATCTCGGTGCCACCATACTTCGCGAACAGGACCTTGTCGCCAACCTTGACGTCCATCTCGATCCGCTTGCCGTCCTCGTCGCGCGCACCGGGTCCGACGGACAGCACCTCGCCTTTCATGGGCTTCTCCTTGGCGGTCTCTGGAAGCACGATGCCGCTAGGGGTGATCTGCTCCTCATCGAGCGGCTTGACCACCAAGCGATCAGCCAACGGTTTGAACTTGATCTTCATACTAGTTTCTCCTCCTCGAATTGGATTGGGCCTAGAGACACGACTTGCTAGTTAGCACTCGGTCCCCCAGAGTGCTAACTAGCGCCGTGAGTCTAACAAAAAGACTGAGGGTTTGTCAAGGAGAATGGCTAACTGCCGGCACAGATTGCTCGGCCTTCCGAGATGATCGCCCCCACGATTGGATCGGTGCCGTATCCCGACTCCAGCTGGAGGAAGACGACTTCCGCGTCGGTGCAGAAGTTGAGGAAGGCCAGCACGGAGCCATAGGTGTAGTAATACTCCAGGCTGCTCGGCTTCAGCCCTAGCGGACTGACCTCTCCCAGCC
>CAYHJH010000010.1:0-18751 GCA_964356605.1 uncultured Anaerolineaceae bacterium | reverse complement strand
AGGGTGCCTGACGGGGATCGAACCCGCAGCCTCCTCATCCACAGTGAGGCGCTCTTCCATTGAGCTACAGGCACCGTATAGGGGAATTCTACAAACCGGCTGGGTGAACGTCAAGTTCCCTCTCCACCACGGTTTGCGGAAAGTTGCTTAACTCGTCGGATAGCATCCGACGTACTGAGTGTCTCCTGTTCTGCGGTTCTGAGATCCTTGATCGTGACCGTCTTGGCGGCAATTTCATCTGGCCCCAGAATCGCCACCACCGGGATCCCCTGACGGTCGGCAAATTTCAGTTGCTTGGGCAGGCGCTCCGCCCGCGGATACCATTCCGCCCGAAGGCCGGCTTGCCTGAACTTGGAGGCCAGCTCGAGGGCCGGCTCCAGGGCCTCCGTCTCAAAGCTGGCGATCAGCACGTCCGCCGGATTGGCACGGAGTTTCGGCAGCGCTCCATATTTCTCCAAGACCAGTCGGATGACCATGTCGCCCATTGCGAATCCAGTTCCTGGAACCGGGTCACCGCCTACCACAGAGACGAGGTCGTCGTAGCGGCCTCCGCCCAGAATCGCTCGATATTGGCCCTCCGCATCGCGCGCCTCGAAGACAGTTCCGGTGTAATAGTCGAGGCCCCGAATCACGCTCGGGTCATAGGCCAGATATTCCGTCGCCCCCATCGCCTCGGCGGCTCGAAAGAACCGCTGCAGCTCAGCGGACTGGCGCCAGGCCTCCCGGTCTGCGAGCGTCTTCTGGAGGCGGTCCAGCACCGGAGCCTCCAGCCCGGACTTGCGTGCCTCCGCGTTCCAGGCCTCCCTGCTCAGCCGTTCTCGGCGATCGATCAACCGGAAGATTGCCGGCCGCTGCTCCTGATCAATCCCGATCGCGGCCAGCTGGGATTCAGCCAACCGGCGATCATTGATCAAGATACGGACCGCCTCGGGCTTGAGTCCGGCCTTCCGGAGGAATGCCGCGCCGATAGCGGCGATTTCAGCGTCGGCCTCCGGAGAGTCGACGCCCAGCAGATCGATATTCCACTGGAAGAATTCACGCGCCCGGCCTCGCTGCGGTTGTTCGTAGCGCCAAAAAGGGCCAAACGACCACCAGCGAATCGGTCGTGGCAGGGCCTTGCTGCGGGCCGCCACCATCCGGGCGAGCGACGGCGTGAGCTCCGGCCGCAGGACAATCATCTCGCCCCCACGGTCCGGAAACACGAACGACTGCTCCCTGACCAGCTCTTCCCCTGACTTTGCCGCGTAGAGTTCAACCCGCTCGAGGTAGGGCCCGTCGTACTCCTGGTAGCCAAACTGCTCAGATACCTGCTTGATCTGTGCGTATAGCCACCGTTGGAAAACCATATCTTCCGGGTAGAAGTCTCGAGTACCTTTGACCGCTGCGATTGGTTTCATGACAACTCTCTCCGTCGAAAAAAGAAAGACGGCGGGGCGCTGCCCTCGCCGTCGATCGCTGCTGCAAATCCTGTGTGTCGAGCTGGGCCTACGCGCCGAAAGACAACCTTATTCGGTGGTGCGAATGGTGCAAAGCGTGAGTCGTAGGGTACATCACTGCACTTCGTCGCTGATTATAGCATGGGGAGTGCGGGACGAAGGTCGGTTGGGCCGCAGGCTTATTCATGTCTCGGGGATGATGAGCACTTGCCCGACCTTGATCTCGTTGGGATCGGTAATTCGCCTTCCGTTCGCGCCCTTGATCTCTGAGATGGTAAGGCCAAACATGTTTGCAATTAGCGACAGCGTGTCGCCCTCTTTGACGGTGTAGGTGGAGAAACTCTCCAGCAAGTTGTCGCCGCTTACCGACCCTGCGCAGGTCGGGGCGCTGACCCGTGGACTGGCTGGTGAGCCAGCCGGAACTTCGCTGATAGGAACGGCGTTCACGGGAAGCTGCCATAAGAAGATGCGATCAAAGTGAATATGGGCGTAGGTTTCATCCCTGGTCTGAACGATGAATCCGACATTTCCATCTCGGTAGGCTGCGTCATAGACACGGCTGACCAACCTTCCATTGATCGAGAAAGCGAGCTCGGCACCGTTGGCGACCACCGTGAGTCTGTCCTCCTCTTGCCGGGTCGCACCGCGGATCGAGTTTTCCACGCCTTCACTCAGGATCGCAATTCCAGCCGGGCTGTTCTTCAGGATCTGCCAAACTTTGGTTCGGGGTGAGATGGTGAACGCATAGAAGTCGGCCGCCGCCTCTCGAATAACCAATCCGTGCCGGTAGTCACCCGTTTCTGTCTCAGTCCTGGCCTGGAACACATCAGCCTCGGCAATGAAGTCATTCAGGGCCAACTGGTGACGGACGACGAGGCAATCGTTGGGTGCGCTGACCTGGACATGGTAGAAGTCGGTGGGGTGGTATCCGTAGAAGTAGTTGCGGGCCGGTTCGGCCGCCTGGAACCACCCGCTCAGAATGTCAGCGAATTCATCGGTCAAGATCAACGCCGGGTCGACCTGAACCTCCACTTCCTCCGCCCCGCAGCGGAATCCCGCATCCGAAATAGTGGCGCTTGCCTCCGGATCACCAACCAGCCGATCGGTCATGTCGTTCGGAAAGTTGTTGGCCCCTCCGCGCAGGATGCGCTGCTCCTCCCGGATCGGCGAGTACGGGAGGTCTACCCATTCCCAGACATTGCCCGCCATGTCGTAGACGCCGAAGAAGCTTCGATTGGCTGGTATCGCTCCGACAGGGTACGTGCCGCCCGAAGGCAGATCTACCGCAGCCTCCGCATCACCCCATGGATAGAGCAGCGCTCCGGGACCCCGGGCAGCGACTTCCCACTCGGCTTCGCTGGGCAAACGCTTACCCAGCCAGCGGCAGTAGTTGTCAGCCATGCTCCACGTGACGGTGCGGACGGGATGATTGCCCATCTCGGATGGAATGTTGGAGTCGACCCAGTAGCGTGGCAGGGGTTGGCCAGTCTCCTCCAAGTACGCCGCATACGCCGAGTTGCTCACTTCGAACTGATCGATCCAGTACGCGCCAAGTTCGACGGCCAGGTTCGATCCGATCGGATAGGTATCAGCCGGGATGGAGACCATACCGACCGATGAAGGAAGCGGGACCGCTGCGACGGGAGTTGGTTCCGGAGACGGAACCTCGGTCGCGAGCGCCGGTACAGCACTGGGCTCGGGCGGCGCCGGGCTGGCCGTCGGTTGTGGGGGTGGGGCTGACTGCTCGCGGCGGAACAGGCCCGATGTACCCGCGACCAGACCGATGGCAAAGAGAGCGACGAGTCCGCCTGCGATCCACCCCCAAAGCGGAATGCTCGGCCGTTCACGCCTCGGGACCTCGGCTGCGGCACGGTCCTGCGGTTCAGGGGCTCCGATTGCGGTTGGTCCAGCGGACGGATGAGATTGCAGGATCGCGGTGGCAGATCTTGCGACCGCCGGGGTCTGGTCAGCGGTAAGTTCGGCCAAGGCCTGACGCGCGGCCAGCGACAGACTCTTATTCTCACTTGTAAGCAAGCGCTCCAGCTCCCCGACCGCGCCTTGGCGCATCCAGATGAGGGGACTCAGAAGCGCGTCTCTGACCTCGGCAGGAAGTTCGACCGGTTGCCAGACCGGGTTCCTTGCCAACACGATCTGGTCCAATTCCGGGCTGCTGGACCGGCGCGGCAGAGGTTTGGTGGGTTCTCGAGAAAACGACTGCTTGTAAAGGTACTCGTGCAGCTCTTCTGCGGTCACCTGTCCATCACTATTGAGGTCTGCTTCTCCGGATCTGAGGCCCTGGCCAAGCAGGGGGCCCAGGGCGCTCTTGCTGGGCTCGCCGAAAAGCTGATGCGCTTCCAGCGCGGCGCCGATTAGATCCGTCGCACAGATCAGGAAACGTCCCCGGCGATTGCCCTCGATGGATTCCAGGATGCCGGATGTGCTGCCCAACAGCTGGCGGCCGCCGTCGAATGTGGCGGTTGTGGGGCAGTCGAGAACGACAAACTTCTGATTGCAGCGAGACTTGTCGAGCTGGTCGCGTAGAAATGTGGCTTCTAACCCTGAGGCTTCCAGCACGTCAACCTGGGTGTCGCGGGCCGTCAGGTACATCGCCCCAAACTGGTCCTGCAGCGCCTGGCCTGCATAGAAAAGCAAGGCCACGTCTTGGGGACCGACGGAGCGATACAGGCGCACGATGGCTTCCCGCAACGACTGAACGTCTTCATCGACCAGCCGGGTGACTTCGAAGTCGCCGACCGAGGCCTCGCTCAAGGCGGCGGACAATGCGGTCAGATCGACATCGGGCTTGGGGAGTTTCCTAAGCGCCTCGTCGGAGGTTTCCGAGGTCAGGATGAGAAGCGCCGTGCGTCGGGGCATGGTGGGTACTCCTTGACGGTGAATTTCGTCATCAGGATGTCTGAGACGGATCGAACGGACGTAAGACTTGGTCGCCGGGGGTCACCCGGCAAGCAGAGCAACTTCAATTCTAGACCAGCACTGTCCGGATTGTAAATAGAGTTGGGGAGGAAAAGCGGAATCAGGAAGTTGGGGTGAGCTGAATAAGGAAGACCAGGTCGAGATTTTGGGCTTCCGCCGCCAATTGGGCAAGCTGGTCCTTCAGGCCCCTGGCGACCTGCAGTTCGGAGTCGAGTCCGAAGGAGCGAATATCCGAAGTCGAGTCGGCCAGCAGGATCTTCCGGGCAGTCTCGGTTGCATTCGCCAGCTGGATGGCGATCTCCGCCGCCCGCGCCGCAAGGGTTCGACCCAGCTCACCAGATCCGCCGCGTTGCTCTGCGGCTACAGCCGAACCCGCCGCAGCGGCCTCCAACAGACGGACGTAAGGCAGGAGCCCGACATCGTCGCCGGGATTCTCGGCCCGCCCATTGTTGTCCCAGTCCGCGAAGAGGTTTCCCTCTCTTCCGTCGATAATGTTCAATGTGTGCTCGGAATGGAGCTTTACAGCAGGTAGATTGTTGCTGCCGATGGCGTCCAGGGCGAACCCCGAATGGCTGAAGAAGTGCCCGATCTGCTTTTTCATCAGGCTGAGCAGCTCCACCTGAATCGGGCGACCACGGTTCACCTCGTCCGCCAGGCGAACATAGGAGGGGGTATCGGGCAATACGGTCCCGCTAAAAACGACCTGACTGCTGGGTTCGACTAACACACTGCCCTCCGGCTCCAGGCTGATGACCAGGGTCTGGTAGAGGGCGAGGAGGTTAACTCCCTTAGGATGAGAATAACTCACGAGCAGTACGCCACCCAGCAACTCGACGCTGCCGTCTCGCTTGAGGTCGAGCGGCTCGACACCTTCACCACCGAGCAGCCAGGCATGATAGCTCAAGCCGGAAGGAGGCGGCTCGACCTGGGGAATGCGCAATTCCAGGTTGCTGTCCCGCATGAAGGCAAATACCGCCGGCGCAGTGTCGACCGGCAAGTCAGTGGCCGTCGGTCCCACTTGAACGACCGGCTCGGTCGCCACCGCCGCTTCTGGGTGGGTAGGTACGGCGGCCCCCCGAAGGGGGGCGGTCGCCACCGGTTCGTCAGTGCCGCCCACCAGCCGGCCGCCTAGAACCACACCACCAATAAGGACCAAGGCCGCCAGGCCGAGCCCGCCGAGGAGTGCAATGGTCGGCCGCGAGGACTTCTTGCTCGGTTTGATTGGCTGGGCAGGGACGCTCGGCCGGCCCACTTCAGTGACCAGCGCCTCCGTCGCAGCCGCGGAGGGGATGGCCCGGATGGCAGCCTGCAAATCCGCGGCCAACTGCCCAGCCCGTTGGTAGCGAGCCTCCCTGTCCTTGGCGAGCGCCTTGTGGACCACAGCCTGAATTGCGGGGCTGACATCCGCGAGCTGGGGCGGCTTCTCGTTCACGTGCTTGTACAGGATCGAGGCGGGCGTATCGGTCTCGGGATCGAATGGAAGCTTGCCGGCCAGCACTTCGTACAAGATGATCCCCAAGGAATAGATGTCTGAACGCCGATCTACGGGCTCGCCGCGGACCTGCTCAGGGCTCATGTAAGCTGGAGTACCTAGAATGGTCCCCGAGATGGTCGGGGTTGTGGAAGTCGCGATTCTTGCCACGCCGAAGTCGGTCAGCACCGGTTCAACGTCCGGTCCGAGGGGCAGGTGAGAATTGATCGGCGTGGAGCCAGCCCGCAAGATGATGTTGGCAGGCTTGACATCGCGGTGCACGATCCCACGATTATGGGCGTAGTCCAGAGCGCTGGAGACCGTACCGACTAATCGGGCAATGGTGTCGAGCGGGAGGCTATTCCCCATCCCATGCAGCACCCGCAGGTACTCGGCCATGGACATTCCGTCCAAGAGCTCCATGACGATATAGGGCCGGTCCTCGATGACATCGAAGTCACTGACCTGAACGATGTTTGGATGTCGCAGTGCGGCGACCGCCTGCGCTTCGTCTCGGAAACGCCGGCGGAGTTCGGGGTTGACCGTCATGTGTGGATGCAGAATCTTGACGGCCATCGGCCGGTTGAGGGTCGTGTGGCGGCCAAGATACACGTCGGCCATTCCACCTCGGCCGATCTTCTTTTCAATTCGAACTTTGGACAGGACTCGCCCGACCCAGTCTTCCAGCTTGTTTACTCCGATGGGACTTGGATACGCGTGGAGGCGCTCCGGGAGGTGCGCTGCAGTCGACTAGGCCCGCGCATCATCCATCCAGATCGGATCTCCGATCCGGATCAGACCGCCGCGCTCAACGCGGGCAAGCACGCCTCGCCGACCAGCCCTTTTTCTGCGACCGCCGTGCATTGTTGAACTGGCACCATGGGTGCCCCATGTTTCGTCTTGAGGAATACGTGCCTGACCGTGGCCTGCATTCAAGGAATACAGCGGCCAAGTATAGCACGCGCTTCCTTCAGGGCGTCCGCATGGTATTCTTGGCCACTCTGGACGGCCCCGCATGGCTCTAGCTCCCAGCCTTCTCTTGATCCTCGGCTCTCCGGTTCAGTGGTTGTTGGACCGGCTCGGGTTCCGGGCAAGCCGCTTTGTTCCGATCAGCGTTGCCCTTCTGGCCACGCTTGCAGTCATCCTGCTCGTCCCGGCAGCCACACCCGCGGCTCTATGGCAGCCGGAGGAATTGTTCGGCCCAGGATTCGAATTCAGATTGGACGACACGAGTTGGCCATTCGCATTCCTGGCGACATCCATGCTGGTTGCAGCACTTCTGAGGCAAGAGAGCAGGTTCGCGCCGTTGCATCTGCTGACCTGGGGGTTGGGCATCGCCGCGATTCTGGCCTCCAATGTCCTGACTTCGGCTGTTCTCTGGACAACGCTCACCGGGGCCGAGGCGACGATCTGCTTGAAGGGAAACGCAAAGCTCGAGCATCTGTTTCTTCGGATCTGGTCGCACGCTGCGGCGGTCGTCTTGATCCTCGGTTTCGCGCTGTCACGGGCTGGAGCGCAGCTGGCGCTGGGCGGGACGCTGCTTGCGGCAGCGGTCGTGCTCAGAACCCCGACCATCACGCCGGGGGATCTTGAATCGAGGGCCAGCCCTGATGCGCGGCTTGCCTGGTTGAGCGCGCTGGTGGCCCTTTCAACCGCTAGCAGGCAGGTCACAACGGTGGAGGGCTTTCCCGGGTTGATCGCGATTGGTGGGTTGGGGCTGCTCTTGAGTATCGCAATATGGGTGGCCCGTCCATCGATTCTTTGGCCCCTACCGCTGGGTCTCGTTTGTGTTTGCTTGCTGATGGCTGGCCTGTCGGCGGGAGAGGCGTGGCGGGGTCTTGCCACGGCTGCGGCAATTGGGGCGGTTGGGGCTGGGCTGCTCCTGTATGGGAGTCGATGGTGGGGGGCACGCAAATGGGCTGCGGCCTTGGCGATTGGCCTGCTGCCGCTTGCATTCTCCTCGCTGTCGCCCTGGTCATTGGATCGAATAGTTGCCACTCTGGCGGTCGCAGCCCTGGTCACCGGGATCCTCGGGCTCCCTGATCAGGATACGGGCCTCAGGCGACAGGAGAGCGCCTTCTTGGGGCTCATAGTGGTCGTGGCTACCGCCGTCTACGTCGTAGTTCGAACGGGGATTGCGCCCGACGGTGTTCTGGCCGGAGCCGTGGGGGTAGGACTGGGAGTCTTGGGGGCCATCGGAATCGAAAGGTTGCGGGAGCGCTCAGACATCACCCGGTTGTTCGGCGAGGAGCTGGTGGGACTCAGAAAGTCACTGCGCAGTTTGTGGGCGGCCGTTGCGCTGGCGATACGTTCGGTGACCGGACTGCTGGAGGGCCAGAGCGCCGTCTTGTGGATGTTCCTGGCATTGCTGACCGCTGCTATCGTGATCCGGAGCGGCTCGGGATGACCGTACTGGCGGTATCCGCGACGTCACTGCTGCTCACCGTACTGGCAAATCGGGTAGCACGGATTGCCCTGCTGGCACTTCAATATGCGGCTGTCGCCTGGCTGACCGGCCTGTCGCTGCCACTCGAAGTGGCCGCCGTCAAACTCGTGGCCGGAATGATCGCATGCGGAATCTTAGCTGTCACCGAATCGCTGCGAGATGGGAGCGAGCCACGACCATATGGTCGGGAGCTTGGGACGGCCTTTCGATTCTTTGCCTCGATACTGGTCCTGGTCGCGGCTCTCGGACTCGGGCAGAGCAACTGGATGGGAGTACCGGACATCAGCCGAGAGGCGATTCTGGGATCAACGGTTCTGATGGCGATGGGTTTTCTACAATTGGGTCTCTTCGGCTCAGCATTTCGGGTGGGCATCGGACTGATGACCGTGCTCTCCGGTTTCGAAGTAGTCTACAGCCTGATTGAGCCTTCGTTAGCCGTGCTTGCGCTGATCGCCAGCGTGCATATTGGGCTGGCGATGGTCGTCAGCTATCTAGCCCTGATTGCGGGGACTGCAGAGGTCGAAGGGGAGACCGGATGAATGCACCGGTATTGATCTTCGGCGCCACTGCAGTCCTGTCCGGTGTGAGCCTGATCCTCCGCCGCCGGCACTGGCACGCGTTCATGGTCGCGGCCGCTGGCAGCCTGGTGGTCGGCATGTTTGCGCTCTACGCCCCGATTGACAGTCCTCAAACGGTACTTGGCTTCCCGATCAAGCTAGAGCGTGCCTGGCAGATTCTCGGAAGGGCGATCATCCTGACGGAACGGAACCGGGCTCCGGTCGCATTCCTCTACCTGACCGGTGCACTGTTCTTTGCATGCGGTTGGGTTGCACGACCCGGTCGTTCGTTCGCGCCGATTGGCCTCTTGACTCTGGGACTGCTGGCAGGTTCGCTTACGATCGAACCCTTTCTCTACGCAGCCATCTTCCTGGAACTCGCGGCGATGGCATCGATCTTGGTGCTCAATCCCCCGGGATCGCGAGGTCAGCCTGGGGCGCTGCAGCTGCTCGTCCTCTATACCCTGGCGATGATGGGCATCCTATTCACCGGCTGGCTGCTTGAGAACGTCGGCGTGACCAGTGTGACCCCCGATTTGGCTCGGCGGGTGATGACCCTGCTGGCGCTGGGATTCTCAATCCTGATGTTCGTCCCGCCGTTTCAGTTCTGGTTGGGGAGTGCGGCCGCAAGGACGAACCCATATTCACTCTCTTTTGTCGCCCTCATCCTTCAGAGCTCTGGACTATTCTTTCTGCTTCGATTCCTGGACAGTTTCGAGTGGCTGCGGACCGAACCCAGTGTGTTCGGCGCCGCCAGCGTTCTTGGCCTTCTGATGGTTGGATTGGGGGCGATAGCCTGCGTGGCACAAGCCGATTATTCCAGGATGTCGGCTTATGCATTGATTGCAGATTTTGGTGTGACTCTGTTAGCGGTCGGATCGAACCAAGCCATCGCGATTGAGATCGTACTTGCACTCGCCAGCGTTCGCGCCGTCAGCCTCGCGGTATGGGGACTCGGTACGGCAGTGATGAGGCGAATCGCAGGCAGTCAGGATCTTCAAGGCGCTGGCCGCGTGGTCCCGGTTGCGGGGGCTGCAAGCCTGATTGGGGTCGTCAGCCTGGCCGGCTTTCCGCTCAGCGCCGGTTTCCCAGCCAGGTGGGCGCTCCTTCAGGGATCCTTGGGTTTTGGCGGGGCCGGCGCACTGGTCATTCTCGTCGCCATGCTCAGCATTACACTGACCGCGGCTGCCTGGGCGATCAGGTTGTTCTCCCCGGGCACGATTGCGATAGAGAGCGGGGTGACCCGAAGCGACCGAGCGATCCTCTTGGCGGCAGCGGGTATCAGCCTGGTGCTTGGCATCTTGCCTCAACTGGCCTTGCCGTGGGTGCGACCCGCGGTCGAGGGGTTTTCCAATCTGCACCCATAAGCACTTTATCGAGCTTCGCCCGGCCGCGAAGGGAATCTGAGTTCACCCTCTGCACGATCCTGAGCAGGCTGATGCTCGATTCGCTGTGCTATACTCGCTGAACCCCCAGATTGTTCCTCGCAAGTTCGATGTGCGGCTCCCAGGAGACTGAGGTGGAGACCGAACAAATCGACAAACGCGTCACCTGGCTTGATGAACAGCGGCGGAAAAATTCGGAAGAGATCGGCCGGCTGGTCGAGCGGCTAGAGGGTCTGGAGCAGAACGTCCACCGCCTCGCTGACCAGCTGCAGGTCCTGGCTGGTGATCTGTCCAGAACTTCCGCTTTGGCCTCCCGCGTAGGCAAGGTGGACGAGACCATCAGCAACCATCGTCTCGAGATTGGTGAGCTGATCGAGACCTCGGAGCAGCGTCGAATCGCGCGCGAAAAACAGCTTGAGTCCATCCGGCAGACCGACCAGAACCAAACCGCAGAGGCTCTTGATGAAATACGCGCCGCGCTGAAGGGCTTGAAAGAATTGCGCGAATCACTGGATGCTCGCAGACAAGAGGAGATTCGAATGAGTCGCGCGCTGGACGGGGCCAACAAGAGCGTAGGGGTCCTCACCAAAGAAATCGAGGAGCGAAGCAGGAACCTCGTCGGATTGCAGGAAAGCAGGCGCCAGGACGCCCAACGAATTGGCGAGCTGGAGTCTCGAGCGATCGAACAGTACAAGAAATCGGAATCTTTGTTGGGCCTCATTGAAACTGATGAGGATCAGCTGCGCCGGCTGCAGACGAAGGCGACCGAGCTGGAGACCAGCGAGGCCGAGCTCCGTCAGGCGCAGACTCTCTGGACGGAGCAGCAGGCTGTCCGGCTAGCCGAATTCGAGAGGCACTGGAAGATTTGGGAGAAACGGTTCGAAGTGTTCTCGAAGCAAGCCGCTGGGGTGGATGAGCGGTTCGTGGCCTTCGACGAGACCCAACGAAACATCAAGAAGCTGGAGGCCGAGCTGGGAGAGGTGGTTGCTCGTCTAGAGCGGCGGATTGAGGAGATTAGTGAGATCCAGCGTCTCAGTGAGGATCGGTTCAAACAAGAGTGGTCCGGCTTTCAAGCGGATGGCCAAAAACGCTGGACCAGCTTCAAGCTCGAGGCCGAGGAACAACGCCGCGATCACGCGCGACTCCATCAGAAGCTTGCGGACGAACTGCAGGCTATGCAGGAGGATCTTAGCGAGACTATGCGAACACTTAACCAGCTCGAAAGCTCGAGCCAACAGAGGCTCAACGAAATGCTAGCTATGGTTCGAGAATGGGCAGCTGAAGCGGAACAGGAGGGGAAGCAGGCCTGAGCTGAGGGCCTAGATAAGTGAACTTATGCGGGTGCTGGGTACCGCCGGTCACGTAGATCACGGCAAGTCCACGCTGGTGAAGTCACTGACGGGGATAGATCCCGATCGGTTGCAAGAGGAAAAGGACCGGCAGATGACGATTGATCTGGGCTTTGCCTGGATGACTCTGCCGAGCGGCGAGGGCCTGGGAATTATCGATGTCCCAGGCCATCGCGATTTTATCGACAACATGCTGGCTGGCGTCGGAGGGATCGACGCAGCGCTGTTGGTAATCGCGGCGGATGAGGGCGTGATGCCGCAAACCCGCGAACACCTGTCAATCTTGGACCTGCTCGAAACACGCGAGCTTATCGTCGCGCTCACAAAGGTCGATCTCATTCAAAGCTCGGAATGGTTGGACTTGGTTCGCGATGAGATCCAGAGCCTGCTGGCTCATTCGCGCTTCTCAAATGCGCCGATCCTTCCCGTATCGTCCTTCACGGGGCAGGGAGTAGAAGATCTAGTACGAGCGCTGGACATCGCCGTGGTGGGTGCCCTCTCACGGCCGGATCTCATGCGTCCGCGCCTCGCGGTGGATCGGGCATTCACAATGGCGGGTTTTGGGACGGTGGTTACCGGGACTCTGGTGGATGGAGGATTCCAGGTCGGAGAGGATGTCGAGCTGCTTCCCGAGGGCCTGCAGGCGCGGGTGCGCGGCCTGCAAACTCACAAAGAGGCCGTCAATGCGGCGGTACCCGGGAGTCGCGTGGCCGTCAATCTCTCAGGAATCCGTGTCGACCAGGTCGAACGGGGTGACGTCTTGGTTCACCCGGGAACCGATATTCCAAGCGAGATCGTCGACGTAAATTTCCGCGTGCTCGCTGACGCCGCGACACCGGTTCGGCACAACTCGTCAGCCAAATTCTTCTCAGGCTCGGCGAACCGGATGGCCCGGATCCGAGTGTTGGGCGAGGCTCCGCTTCAACCCGGAGAGAGCGGCTGGCTGCAACTCTTGTTGGATGCCCCGATCGTGGTCAGGCGAGGCGACAGATTTATCTTGCGACGCCCATCCCCTGGGACGACGCTCGGCGGAGGTCGGATCGCCGACCCGCATCCTCCGGGACGTCACAAGCGCCGCGACAGCGCGGTGATCGACGGGTTGAACCGACTCTTGAGCGAATCTCCCGAGCAGGTGCTGCTTCAGTCCGTCAGCGCGGATTCGCCATCCCGGCTTGCGCTGGCGGTCGAAGCCGCGGGGTTGGACCCGGCCTCCGCAGAGGCGGCAATCCTGACACTCCAGCAAGAAGGCAAGCTTGTTGTGTTGAGCACGCCTGACTTGCTCCCCGAAGTGCTGGCGATCCGAGAACCGGGCTGGACCCGGTTCGTGGATCGGGCCTCGATGCTTGTCCAGGATTACCACGCTAGCTACCCGCTGCGATCCGGCATTCCCCTTGAAGAACTGAGAAGCAGGCTGGCTGAAGGCTCGACCGAGATGATCGAGGCCCTGATAGCGCGAGGGATCCTGCGACAGTCGGATAACCGCATCAGTCTGCCGGGCTTTCGAGTCAAGCTCACCCCCGCTCAGGGCGATCGCGTGAACCGCCTGCTCGAACGCTTCGACGCCGACCCCTACGGCCCGCCGAGTCTGAAGGACAGCCTGGAGGCCGTCGGAGAGGAGCTGCTGGCTGCCTTATTCGAGAATGGTCAACTGGTAAAGCTTTCGGAGACGGTAATTCTGACAGGGGAGACCTATTCGGAGATGGTCGATCGCGTCCGCGCGCAACTTCGCGATCAAGCCACGATCAGCGTCGCAGAAGTGCGGGACATGTTTGGCACCTCTCGCAAGTACGCCCTTGCCCTGATGGAGCACCTGGACCAGATCGGTTTGACCGTCCGTGACGGCGATATTCGACGGCTGAAGTCGACCCCAGAATCTTAGAAATTTCGATAGCGCCACTGGCCCCCGACCATGGTCCCGACCGGTGCCAGTTCGGCCAATTCCTCTGGCTGACATTCATACGGGTCTCGATCCAGGACGATCAGATCCGCCAGATAACCGGGCTCCAGCCGCCCTTGCACGGTTTCCATGCCGGCTGCATAGGCCGGCCCGATCGTGTACGCCGCCAGGGCCTGCTCGAGAGTCAACCGCTGCTCCGGTATCCAACCTGCCTGACCAGGACTTCCGTCAACCCGCCTGCGGGTGACGGCGGCGTGGATCCCCAAGAACGGATTGGGGTCTTCGACCGGCGCATCTGATCCGAAGGCCAGAGTAGCGCCGGCTTCAAGCTCGGTTCGCCAGGCATACGAAGTCCGGACCCGGTCCCCCCAATACTGATCCGCCATCGGCATGTCCGATGTGGCGTGGATCGGCTGCATCGATGCCACCAGATTTAGGGCGCCAGCCCTTCCCAGATCGTCCGGGTGCAGTAGTTGCAGGTGCTCGATCCGGTGCCGTAGATGCGGCAGTTTGTGGGCCGCTTCATGGCTGCGCAGCATGGTGAATGCTTCCAGCACCTCATGGGTCGCGCGGTCCCCGATGGCGTGCACGGTCATCGCCAGTCCACCGTCGGCCGCCTGTAGTGCAATCTCCGTGAGGCCCTCGCGATCCACCAATAGCATGCCCCGGTTTTCCGGCTCACCCTCGTACGGGTCCAACATCGCGGCCGTTCGCGGGCCGAGGGCGCCATCCGCGAACACTTTGATATTCCCCAGCCGGATCCAATCATCGCCGAAGCCGGTGTGTAGACCGGTGGCTCTCAGATGTTCCAAGACCTCCACCGGCAGGTTCTTCACCACCCTCAGGTCAAGGCGACCGGCCTCTCGCAAGAGCTGGAGCGCTTCGAGACAGCTCGGCCCATCGAAATCATGAATGCCGGTCAGGCCGACGGACAGCAGTCGATCTTGCGCAGCGGCCAGTGTCTCGCCCAATTGGATGGGCGTCGGACGACTCAGCAGGTCCGACACCATCCGCATTGCTCCTTCGAAGAGGATGCCGGTCGGAGAGCGGTCCGGGCCGCGTTGGATCGCACCATCGGGAGGGTCAGGTGTGGAAGAGTCGATGTTGGCCAGATCGAGCGCTCTCGAGTTGACCCAGGCAGCGTGAAGGGACTTTGCCGTCAGATAGGCCGGGTGGTTCGGAGCAGCGCGATCGAGCTCTTCAGCTGTGCCGAAGCCGCCCCACAAATATTGATTCCAGCCATGTCCCTGTATCCATTCACCCGGCCCGGCTCGGGCAGCCCGCTCCTGAATCCGCTTCAAGCAATCTGCCAGGCTGGGGAGTTCGCAATCTACGCGGGAGAGTCGCCTGGCGTACTGCTCGAAGTGGAGGTGGGCGTCGATCAGGCCCGGGAGCACGGTTCGACCCGCAAGCTCGATTGTCTCCCCGGGCGCCGGGTCGAATCGGGCCAGTTCGGTTTGTGCTCCATACCCGATCACCCTTCCGTCCGCGACCAATACAGCGCCGACGGAGTCGGCCGAGTCGGCCCTGGGATGGATCCGCCCGTTGGTGAGCAGGATCGACTTACTGTGGCTGGGTGGGAGCTTCAGCTCGTCGCGTGATTTCCAGATCGCGTTCGTACTCCTGGGAAGTATTGGTTTCGGTGAAGCCAAGCGCGGCGAAGAACGCCAGCGCCTCGCTGCTACTCACGTCGGCCCTGAGCCGCAAGCGAGCGCGCCCAGCTCGGAGGGCCCAGGTCTCGGCAGCGGTCATTAGGCGCCGGCCGACCCCTTTGCGACGGTCCTTTGGCGCGACGACGATCGACACCAGCTCGACCGTGGCTTCTTCCACGAAATCATGTGTGACGCGCAGATGCGCATAGCCAATAAGCATCTCGCCATCCGTTCCCAGGAACAGCCGATCTGATGGCGGCAACAGCTCAAAGCGGCGGCGGATATCTTCCACCGCAACCTCCCGGCCCGACTTGCGAAGGAGCTCGGCCAGTTGGCCGAGGGTTGGGTCGGGAGGGTGCCGTGTGCGAATGATCTGCAGGTCCATGCCTGGCTATCCAAGTAGACGAGCGCCGAGGAATTCCGGCGCACCGCGCAGGAACGCCTGTCCGTCCATTTCCCGTTTTCCCTCCGGCTGGACCCGCAGCAAGAAAAGAGCGCCGTCGCCGGTCCCGACCGCCGGAAGGCGATCGACTTGGAGGATGGTTCCAGGCGGGATTCCACCCTTCAAGTGGGTCCGCGCCTGCCGGATGAGGATGCGGCGGTCCTCCCACATCAAATACGAACCTGGCCAGGGGTCATAGGCCCGGATCATTCGCTCGAGCTGATGGGCAGCCAGACGCAGGTCGATGGCCCCATCGGACTTTCGCAACAGCGGCGCATGCGTTGCCAGGGTGTTGTCCTGAGGGATCGGCTCAAGTTCACCAGCCAAGTAGTCGGGAAGCGCTTCCATCAGCAAGTCGGCACCGAGCTGCGCGAGCTTGCTTGAGAGACTCCCGCCAGTCTCATCTGGATCAAGTGGCGTGCCGCGCTGAGCCAGGATTGGCCCGGTGTCCAGACCCTTATCCATCCGCATGATGGTTACGCCGGTGTCGTTGTCTCCATGCAGAATCGCGGCTTGCACTGGCGATGCGCCACGCCAGCGCGGCAGCAAGGAGGCATGAACATTGAGGCAGCCATGGGGTGGCAGATCGAGCACTCTCTTCGGCAGGATCTGCCCGTAGGCCGCCACCACGATGAGGTCGGGCCGATACCCTGCCACTTGTTCGACCGCCTCGGATGCTCGCAGGCGATCGGGCTGCAGCACCGGAATCCCCGCCAGGTCCGCGAATTGCTTCGCCGCCGGGACCTTAGGGGCGCGGCCACGTCCGGCCGGCCGATCGGGTTGAGTTACGACGGCAACGATCGAGTAGTCACGAGCGAGTCTGGAGAGCGTTGGGACCGCGAACTCCGGAGACCCCATGAACACCACCCGCATGGCCCAATGCTAGCACACGACTTGTAGCAAGATTGCGGAACCTCCTTGCGAGTCTGGGGTTGTATTCAGCGGGCTTTGCGGCTTGAGCCCGCGGGGTTACAATTTGAGCCTGCGCCGGGACTTTCCGGCGACCTATCCCAAATCCAGAGGAGACGAGAGAATGAGTGACAAACCCGGGACTGCTTCCGACACCACGAGCGACGACAAGCTGTGGTCGCTTTTGGCCTACGTGCTATCACCCCTTGGGCCGATCATTATTCTATTGATGAAAGATAAGAAAGACCGTCCCTTCATCCGCGCCCATAACGTACAAGCTTTGGTGTGGGGATTATTCAACCTGGTGGGGGGCACGATTCTCAGTACTGTTCTGATCTTCTGCTTTGGCGCTCCGTCACTCATCATTTGGGCGATCGGCGTGTATTGGGGAATCAAGGCTTACCAGGGGCAGTATGTCAACATTCCGGTGGTCACCAATTTTGTGAAGAGTCAAGGTTGGGCCTAAGCTCAATATCATCCTTGCCGAAAACGGCCCGCGTAATGCGGGCCGTTTTCATACCGGTTTTGAGCTTCGACTCGGGGCAACCACCCACCTCTGACGGAGGGGCCTCCCATCGCGCGCAGAACCTCTAGCGCGCTTCGGCGGTAGTCAGACCTCCGAGCATGCAGTGACAATGCGAGCCTTACCCGGCAAGCGCTGGATTGAGCCAAGCTACGATCTCCCCGGTGACGGGCTTGCGG
Organism: uncultured Anaerolineaceae bacterium; assembly: GCA_964356605.1. Classification (GTDB taxonomy): domain Bacteria; phylum Chloroflexota; class Anaerolineae; order Anaerolineales; family E44-bin32; genus JADFRG01. The sequence goes on along the minus strand of CAYHJH010000010.1, from coordinate 1,571 downwards.
AGTACTCGCCTGTCGAGCGAGCGATTCTGGCCGGACGTGGTGTTCGAACTGATCAGCAAGCCGAACAATTCCTCTCCAAACGCTATGCGGGTGCTACCGAGCCGTTCCTGCTGACGGATATGCAGGCCGCAATCGAGCGGTTGCAGGCAGCGCGGCATTTGGGTCAGAAGGTCGTGGTCTACGGCGACTATGACGCCGATGGCGTGACGGCCACCGTTCTGCTTTATGAAGTGCTTCAATCGCAAGGTTTCGATGTGGGGTGGTACATCCCCGATCGCTTCGAGGAAGGATATGGATTGAATGCGGACGCGATGGCCAGGCTGCGGGCCGACGGCGCCAACCTGGTCGTAAGCGTTGATAGCGGAATCCGCTCGCTGGAGGCCGTGGGCGTCGCCAACTCGAAAGGGCTGGATGTCATTGTCACCGATCACCATTTGCCAGGGGATGTTCTTCCCCCTGCGCTCGCCGTGCTTAATCCAAACCGGCAGGGTGACAACTATCCGTTCAAAGGGCTTTCGGGTGTCGGCGTGGCTTTCAAATTGGCGCAGGGATTTCTGGGATCCGGCGGAGTTGAGAACCAGACTCTATTGGACCTTGTGGCGGTCGGGACGGTGGCCGACCTGGCACCGCTCACAGAGGAAAACCGGCAGCTGGTAGCCGCCGGTCTGGAGCGCCTGAACTCGGAGCCCCGCCCAGGACTGCGAGCGCTGGCCGAACACGCTGGAGTCGTTGCAGGTCGGATCACCGCCAATTCGATTGGGTTCGGCCTGGCCCCCAGGCTGAATGCAGCCGGCCGACTCGCCAAGGCCGGAGAAGCGGTCGAGCTACTTCTGGCAAAGTCAGCCCCGGAGGCGTGGGCGCGCGCGGGGGCGCTGGATCAGCTGAATCGTGAGCGCCAGCAATTGACCAGCGACATGCTCGAACGGGCGAGGGAAATCGCCACCTCGGGGCAGATGGTGGAGAACCTCATCGTGGCGATTGATCCAACCTTTCACGAAGGGGTCGTCGGCCTGATTGCGGCGCGGCTGGTCGACGAATTCTATCGCCCCGCGCTCGTAGCCCGGGAAGAGGGGGAATCGATCCGGGGCTCCGCACGAAGTATCCCGGAATTCCACATCACCAGAGCGCTGGAGGAGTGCAGCGGACTTCTGGATCGATTCGGAGGGCATGCTGGAGCCGCCGGCTTCGGCCTGGAGTCCGAAAATTGGGAGGCTTTTCTTAAGCGGTTAGATGGGATCGCAGGAGAAGCACTGCGCGAGAAGGACCTTCGGCCGAGCCTGAGCATTGATGCGGTCGTAGACTTTGAGCTCTTGACCGACGGCATGATGGACTTTATCGATCGGCTCGAACCCTGTGGGCAAGCCAACCCACATCCTGTGTTCGCCACCAGGCACGTCAGCGTGCTTTCGAAGCGGACGGTCGGAGGCGGACGGAGGCATCTCAAGCTGGCCGTGCGCCAGGCCGATCGTATCTTCGAGGTCATTGGTTTCAATATGGGGGATCAGGTGGAGGCGATGCCGGCGACCGTGGACCTGGCATATCGTCTGGAGCGGAATGAGTTCCGGGGAGTG
>CAYHJH010000009.1:17815-19922 GCA_964356605.1 uncultured Anaerolineaceae bacterium | reverse complement strand
TTCGAATTAGATCCCTGGGCTTGTGGGGGAAGAGTTGAGTCTCCAGCCACATCCGTCCAGCAGCTTCGGCCAGTTCCTGTTCTCTTCTCTCGGCCAGCTCGGCAAGCTTGAGTATCTCTTTGTGTAGCCGAAGCCCCTCACCGGGCGCGGCAGCAAGCGACAAGCAGACTCGCCAGACCGCGCGAAGTGGCCAGCAAAGGACCCAAACAACCCTCCGCGTCGCTTTTCGGATTGGCGGGTACATCAACGATGGATAGCTGAGCACCAATCCTACCGAGATTATGAGCAGGATCGCAGCCTTCGTCGGGTCGCTCAATATTCCTCTCCTAGAGCTTGGTTCAATTAGTAAAGCGCGCAGCTGGGCGGGGAATCCGCTCAAGCACTATCCCGCGGGGTCTTCGAGAACCCCAAGATAGCGCTCAATTGATTATGCGGGAATCGCCCCTTCATCTCAAGTAGGCCAAACGTCCAAGACCGGCGGCCGACCAGGAACTGCCGGATCGAATCTCTGTATCAACCAGAGCCGAAAACCTCGAGCTTGGCGACAAGCGATTCAGCACTTCATCCGCCAGTAAAATCCCCAGGCTCGATTGCTTGTGACGATCGTGGGGCAGCACGGGGCTGCCATCCGCCGCCCCCATTTGACCGGTTGCCTTGGGGACTGCGAGAAGTCCTCCAAGAACACTCGCCCCGCGGGATCAAAACGTCGTGTGCAAAGGGCCTAATTTCGCCTTAAGATTGTGTTGAACTTTACATAAGTCAAACTTAACGCCAAGATGCGATCCTCTGTTCGAGTAGAGGATCTTCGGTGCCCACTGAACCAATTACCCACCGATTTGCCCGGAGGACTGCTCTGGCAATACGTTGGGACTACGCGAGCCAACCCCTGGGTCAAGCTCGCGAACCTACATGCGCTGCTCTCGACACGAGGCAAAAGTCGGGCGTTAAATCCCGAATAGGCTCTAGTTACCGTGGCTTATTGGGGCGTTTACACGTGGGGAAGGGGCTGGACACAACCGGGTTCGCAGAGTGGCACAAGTACGTTCACCGGTTGGGAGTCTGGAAAGATAGCGCCTCGTGGCAGTGCCCGCAGCCAACCTCGGGGACCTCGACTGGGCCGAGAGTTCGGCGGCAGGAGGCAGAGACCTCTACCCCGCGGCCCAGCAGCCCGAGCAAGCCGGGCCGCACCCGCGCCTCGAGGACCAAATTCGGGCAGGCGTTGGCCATCACGATGCGCGGCACCCGGCATTTTCCGCACAGATCCGGCGCCCAGGTCCCGCCAGCCGGGGTCCGATCGATCAGGCGGCACTCCTGGCGGTCTCGGCCACGGTGAAAATCTTCGAAGTAATGGGGGCACTCGCTGCCGGCAGGTGTGCGCATACTGAGACTACGGAAGACGCGGGGGTCGTATCAGGCGCAGCTTCAAGCCCGCGTAATGTATTTCCCAGTTCGGGTATCCACCCGAATCCTGTCGCCGGCGCCGACGAACAACGGTACCTGCACCTTAAGGCCGGTCTCCGTTGTGACCGTTTTATTGGCCCCCGTCGCCGTATCGCCTCTGACTGCGGTCTCCGCCTGTGTGACCTTGAGCTCCACCGCGGTCGGGAGCTCAACTTCGATCGGCTCGGTCTCGTGGAAGATCAACTTGACCTCTAACCCATCGGTTAGATACGGGATGGCGTCGTGCAATACCGAGGCATTCAGGGTCGGCTGCTCATAAGTGTCCGTGTCCATGAAGGTGAATAGCTCATCCTGGCGATACAGAAATTGGACGTTTCGGTGGTCGAGTCGAATGTCCTGGACCCGATCGGAAGAGATGAAGGTCTTCTCCATGACGGTCCCGGTCCGCAGATCCCGGACCTTAGTGCGGATAGTCGCCTTACCCCGGCCAGCCTTGTTGTGAGAGTACTCGATCACCCGAAACAGCCGACCATCCATCTCGAAGGTGACTCCGTTCCGCAGGTCATTGACGTCGATCATTGGTTTCCACGCGCGCAGCGGAAAAATTATAGCCCACGGGCAATCCCTGCGGCTCCACTCAGGGGAGCCTACCGACCCAGCCAGGCCGCCGCCTGTCGCGGCAGGTCGGCCATGGGACCGATGCGCT
>CAYHJH010000009.1:0-17715 GCA_964356605.1 uncultured Anaerolineaceae bacterium | reverse complement strand
CGACCCAGCCAGGCCGCCGCCTGTCGCGGCAGGTCGGCCATGGGACCGATGCGCTGCGTGGGTCGCGGGAGTGAATCCAGGAATGCCCGGCCATAGCCCTTCGAAAGCAGGCGCCGATCGAAGCTGACTGCCACGCCCCGATCCGATTTCGTGCGGATCAATCTACCGAAGCCCTGACGGAATCGCAGGATGGCCTCCGGTAAGGAGTATTCGTTGAACGAGTCCTCGTAGGTCTCGGCCCGGGCGGCGATGATCGGATCGCTGGGAACATCGAAGGGGAGGCGGGCAAAGGCCAGCACTGACAGCGCCTCCCCCGGTACGTCCACGCCCTCCCAGAACGAGCGTGTCCCGAGCAGGACTGCCTGCTCGGTCGTCTTAAAGCTCTCAAGCAACGCATGCCGCGAGGCGCCCGCGGTCTGCTCGAGGACAACGATCCCCTCGGTGCCCAGCGGTCCGCTGATGGCACGGGCGGTTGTCAACAGTTGCTCGTTCGAAGTGAAGAGCACCAAGGCTCGGCCGCCGGTCGCTCGGCAGAGACCGATCAATCCCTTCTCCAGAGCGGCTTGGTAGGCCTGCCGCTGGTTCGGCTCGGGGATGTCGTTGATCAAATACAGCATCGCAGAGCTCTCGTAGTCGAACGGAGATCCCACGGAGAGCTCGTCGGCATCCACCGCGCCCAACCTGCGCCGAAGGTAGTCGAAATCCCCGGTGGTGGTGAGCGTCGCCGAAGTGACGACCACGGACTCCTTCTCGTGCCAGAGATGCTTTTCGATCAGCGGACCGACCTCGAGCGGTGCGGCGTGCAGCGACAAACGCGCTGGCTCGCCCTGCAACTCAATCCAAAAGATGCGTTGGGGATCTGCCTGGAAGATCAGTTCATCCAGGCTGGAAAGAATGCCTGCTAAATCGCGGACCGTAGTAGAGATCCCAATCGCCTGGTCTTCTTCCCCTGGCTCTTCGATCGCGGCGCCAATCTGCAGGAGATGCTCCACCAGCCGAGAGAGTGGGCTGCGCAGCTCATCCCATCCGATCTCCACCTCGCTCCAAAATGGCAAGCTGCGAGTGGAGGGGAGGATCCGCTCTTGCTGCCCATATCGGCTGAGGGGCTGCCCATCCCTTCGGCGCTCCATGAAGTCGAGCAGCCGTAGGAAGAAGGGGCCAATCAGGCGCGCTGCCTCGCGTGCCTTCTCTGCGGAGGCTGCAACCAATGAACGCAGTTCGGCACGTCGCTCTGGCGGGAGGGAGGCCTCCACGGACGCAGGGGAAAACCGTTGGCCGCCTCCTTCCAGGTCTTGGATAATTCGATGCAGATCGGACTCGGCCACCTCGAACGCCAACCCGCGGGTCGTGGCCGCTTCCAGCTGATGGCCTTCGTCCACGATCAAATACTGGTAGTCCGGGATGACCCGGTTGCCGGTTCCGATGTCCGCCAGCAACAGGGCATGATTGACGATGACCACGTGTGCGCTTTCGGCGGCCAGTCGGGCTTTATAGTATGGGCAGGTGCCGCCGGTGTGCTCCAGACAGGCCTCCAGGCTGCACTCTTCATAGTCGGAGGACATCCGCGACCAGATGGCTGCCTCGGCGGGACCACGCAGGTTGATCTCAGACACATCGCCTGTCCCGCCGGCGTTCAGCCACACGAGCACCTTGGCGAATACCCGGGCCTCCTCCGGGTTGCGAGGGCCGAGCCGGCTCGCAGCCGAGAGGCGCCTAGGGCACAGGTAGTTGCGCCTGCCCTTGAGGACGGCCGCTCGATAGTCGCTTCCCAGAGCCCGATTCAAATCGGGAAAGTCCTTGTGGATGAGCTGATCCTGCAGGTTGATGGTGTTAGTGGACACCAACACCCGCTCGCCATTGCGGGCGGCCCATTCGACGCTGGGGATCAGATAAGCCATGGACTTACCCGTGCCGGTGCCAGCCTCCACCAGCAGGTGGCCGCTCTCGGATAGAGCTTTCGCCACTGCTTCTAGCATTTGGACCTGTTGGCTGCGGTGCTCGTACCCCGGGAAGGCCTGGGAAAACGCGCCGCCAGGCTGCAGCAGGGCTGCAAGTGCCTCGCGGTCCAGCGGCTCAGGGGCTTTCTTGGGCTGCAGAGGCTCAAGCCGATCCGCGGGCCGAGCCAACCCCGGGAATTCGAGCCGAGCGCCCGGATTCTCCTCCGTCCGACCTTCGAGGGCGGCTTCGAAAACCCAGCCTGCCCCCCATTCGGTGTGCGCCCCGAATTCGCTCATGACCCTCAAGATGGGATAGGGGAGTTCAAACACGAGCTCGACCAGGCGTTCGAAGACCAACATGGTGGTCCGTGCGTCTTCCAACGCCCGGTGGGAGGCTCTTCTAGGGACCCGCAGCTCACTCGCCAATGCTGCCAGGCTGTAGCGACCGGCGGCGGGAAGCACGACGGCGGCCAGATCGTAGGTGTCGAGTGGCTGGTTGTGGTTGAAGAGCCCTCGGCGCTGCAGAAAGCTTAGGTCGAATGCAATTTGGTGGCCGACGATCGGATGGTCGCCGACAAAGGCCGCGAGCGGCTCCAGCACCTGGTTGATCCGCGGAGCCTCCGCCAGCATCTCGTCACTGATGCCGGTGAGCTGGGTAATGAAGCTCGGCAGCGGCCGGCCGGGGTTGACCAGCTGGCTCCATTCCTGCTCGACCCGATCGTCGCGGAACCGAACCGCGCCAATCTCGATGATTGCGTCTCTTGTGGGATCTAGGCCAGTTGTCTCGAGATCCAGGGCGACGAGCGTCTGCATTCGAGGGGGGGCGAGATTATATCATCCGACCCCTATGCTATACTGCGCGCGCCCTGCCGCAGGGCAACCCCCAACCATGAACGGTGTTTTCTTATGTGAGATAGACGGGCTCGGAAGATGACAACCCGGGACGTCGATGAGATGGAGCTGGTTCGCAGAGCTGCGAACGATTCCGAAGCCTTCGGTGAGCTCTACAACCGGCACGTCGGGCGCATTTACAACTACATCTACTATCGGACCGGCGACTATCAGGATGCCGAAGATCTGACTGCGCGGGTGTTCCAACGTGCGCTACACCACGTCAGCAGTTTCCAGGACCAGGGGGTGCCTTTCTCCGCCTGGCTATATCGGATCGCCCACAACCTGGTCGCAAATTGGCACCGGGACCAAAGCCGGCGGCCGGTCGTCCCGCTTGAGGATCACGCGCTCGAATCCGGAACGAGCAGCCACCCGGAAGTCCTGGCCATGGCGGAGGAACAGAACCGGGCCTTACTGGAGGCGGTACGCCTGTTGCCGCCAGACCGGCAGCAGCTGCTGATCCTGAAGTTTGTCGAGCGGCTGTCGAACGCCGAGATCGGGGGCGTTATGGGGCGGACCGAAGGGGCGATCAAGAGTCTTTACCACAGGACGCTGAACGCGCTGCGAGATCAGATCAACGCGCTGGAGGAGGAAGCCCGCAGAAGGGGTTAGGGGTAGATGGTGCTCGGCAGAAAGCTAAACACCAAGAAGATCGAGGCCTGGCTGGAGCAATCGCTCGTTCCGGTAGAGCCCAGCCAAACCTTCGTGAGCGAGCTGCGCGGCCGGTTGGTCGTCTTGCAAGGCAATCGGGCCTTCTCGCCCTGGATGGTCGTCTTGGTCCTGACTGTGCTGCTGATCTTTATCGCAACCTGGCTCAGTCTGGGCCTGCGGCTGCTGCTAGCTCTGCTGGGGCTAATTGGTTTGGTCGAGCGTCGGCGCCGAGGGACGAAGGCTTTGGTGCCGAAGCAAAAGGGAACTCGAACCAGCGCGACCTGAAGGCTGGGCGAGGATCGCAGGATCAGGTCGGGGATGAATGGTAACCGGGAGCCAAGCGCTCCCGGTTGCTTTTACTTCGCAGGGGAAGGGCTAGAAGAGACCCCACTCTGCGCCAGCGCCCTCTTCCATCAAGCTCGGATCCCATGGCTCGAAGGCGAGCTCGATCGTGGTGGAGTTTCCGGTTGCCTGTTCGGCCCGGGCGCGGGTCATCTCCAGCAAGGCGGGACCGTATGGGCAGAACGGGGTCGTCAAGATCATCTTGACATGCTGAGTGGAATCCTGGACGCGCAGATCGCGCACCAATCCGAGCTCGATCACGCTTAGCCCGAGCTCCGGATCCAGCACCTCCCGCAAGGCGTCTCGGACTCTGGTGGCCTGCTCGGGGCTGGTCGAATCGGCCTCCCAAATCGTATTGAGAATGCTTTCTTCACCCATGAACGGGCAGTCGCTCCTTTTCGTCCAACACTGTGAGCGAGAACGTGCAATGGGTGTCACCGTCCAGCAGGCACTTCACCCGCTCGACGGGAAGGTCGAGAGCGGTGGCGATGAAGCGGGTGTCTACCGTGCAGACTTCGGGATGTTCACGACCGACCTGCAGGTAGGGACAACCGAACTCACGAATGATGACTCGGTCTTCTTGCCATTCGTACTCCGCATCGAACCCCTCTTTCGCCAGCATCTGCATGAGGCGCGGCAGCCGCTCCTGCATGGGGAGCCCCGCCAGTTGAGCGGCGTATTCGTCGGCCATGGCGTTCGCAACCCCAGAGAACAGCTGGATGACCAGGTCCTCAGAAATATGGTCCTTCACCTCGGAAAGCAGCCGATTGGTCAGTCGAAAATAGCGGCCCGGAAATATTTCTTGGGCCTTCTCGGTTAGGCTGAAGACGTGATATGGCCGGCCTACGCCGTGTTTGACTTCCTCGGCCTTCACCAGGTCGTCCGCTTGGAGCGAGGACAGGTGATGGCGAACCGAGACAGGCGATACGCCGGCGGCATCGGCGAGCTGCTTGACGGTACATTTCCCGCGTGCCCTGAGCGTCCGCAAGACCAGATCGCGAGTGTGTGAGGACATGGCGCCAAGAGTATAGCACGCAGGGGATTCGCAGTCAATATTTCTGATATTTATCATTTTTATCACGAGCTCGCATGGCTGGGGAGGATGAGGAGGGGAGAATCCTCCGTTGCGTGTCAGTACTCACAATGTAAAGGTGTGTTGGTAGAATGTACGGAAACCAGGCAATGGCCTCGAGGTGCGGGGGCTTGCTCGGCTCTTTGACACAGCAGTGCAGACGGCTATGCATTTCGGCAGGCCCTTCGGCTCCGCTCAGGGCAGGCAGGATTTAGTACTATTTTTCAAAGAATATTGACGAAAAACTCCCTGCGTGCTATAATCCCCTAGCGTTCGTGCCTTTAGGAGCAATCAGTACAGTGGTATCCCTCGAGATCCGAGATTTGCACGTCTCCGTTGCGGACAAGCCGATCCTCAAGGGCGTGAACCTGGCGGTGAAGCAAGGCGAGATCCATGGCCTGATGGGCCCCAACGGAGCCGGAAAGTCGACCCTCGCGAACGCGTTGATGGGCCACCCGGCATTCAATGTGACCCAAGGCCGGGTGCTTTTCAAGGGCCAGGATATCCTGGATCTCCTGCCGGATGAGCGCTCCCGGATGGGCCTCTTCCTGGCCTTTCAGTACCCGGTGGCGATCCCGGGTGTGTCGGTCGCCAACTTTCTGCGCATGGCGATCAACACGCGCCGGAAGATCGAGAACGGGAACGACAAAGGGATCTCGGTGCAGGAGTTCCGAGAGCTGCTGAAGGGCAAGATGGACCTGCTCCAGATCCCCCACGAATTCGCCGGGCGCTACCTCAACGAGGGTTTCTCCGGCGGGGAGAAGAAGCGAGCCGAAATTCTGCAGCTCGCCACGCTCGAGCCGCAGATTGCTGTTCTGGACGAGACCGATTCCGGTCTCGACATCGACGCAGTGCGAATCGTTGCCGGCGGGGTCAACACTTTGGTCGGCGAGAACCTTGGAGTCCTTATCATCACCCACTACCAACGAATCTTGAACTACATCCAGCCGCAATTCGTCCACATCATGTTGGACGGGAGGATCGTCGAATCGGGTGGCCCAGAGTTGGCGGGACGCCTGGAAGAGGTCGGATACCAAACGATAAGGGAGCGCTAGCGATGGCGACGCAGACGGATCTCACACAACTGGATGGAATCGACCGGTACAAGTTCGGGTTCAGCGACCCGGACGTTACAGTCTTCAAGACTCGCAAGGGCCTGGACGAAGAGGTCGTCCGCCAGATTTCGGCCATGAAGGGCGAACCGGCCTGGATGACCGAGTTCCGGCTCAAGGGATTGGAGCACTTCATGGCCCGTCCGATGCCCGCCTGGGGCGGTGACCTCAGCCGGTTGGATCTCGATAACATCTACTATTACGTCAAGCCGTCCGAGACGGAGAGCAAGTCCTGGGAGGACGTCGACGAGACGATCAAAGCCACCTTCGACCGGCTCGGCATCCCAGAAGCGGAGCAGAAGTTCCTTGCTGGAGTCGGCGCCCAGTATGAGTCGGAGATGGTCTACCACAGCATCCAGAAGCATTTGGAGGAACTGGGAGTCATTTTCGTCAGTATCGAAGATGGGCTGAAGCATCACGAAGAGCTATTCCGCCAGTATTTCGGGACGGTGATCCCTTACACCGACAATAAGTTTGCCGCGCTCAACAGCGCGGTATGGTCGGGCGGTTCCTTTGTGTACGTGCCGGCCGGCGTCAAGGTGGAGCTCCCGCTGCAGGCCTATTTCCGGCTGAACACGCCGAACATCGGTCAGTTTGAGCGGACGCTGATCATCCTGGAGGAGGGCGCCGAGGTTCATTACGTGGAAGGCTGCACGGCCCCGATTTACACGACCGATTCGCTCCACAGCGGCGTGATCGAGATCATAGTCAAGAAGGGAGCGCGCTCCCGGTACACGACCATCCAGAACTGGTCCGTGAACGTTTACAATCTGGTGACCCAGCGAGCGATGGTCCACGAGGGCGCCAAGCACGAGTGGGTGGATGCCAACCTTGGCAGCCAGCTCACCATGAAATACCCGTCCTGCTATCTGATCGGAGAAGGTGCGCACGGCGGAATCCTCTCCATGGCCTTCGCAGGCAGCGGGCAACACCAGGATACCGGGGGGAAGGTCATCCACGTCGCCCCGCGCACAACCAGCCGGATCACTTCCAAGTCGATCAGCAAGGGAGGCGGCCGGGCCTCGTATCGCGGCCTGGTCAAGATCCATAAGGATGCCGTTGGTTCGCGCTCTAATGTCGTCTGCGACGCGCTGCTGCTGGACGACCGCTCGCGCTCGGACACCTATCCTTCCATGGAGATCGACGAGAACGACGTCAGCGTTGGCCACGAGGCTTCGGTCAGCAAAGTGGGCGAGGAGCAATTGTTCTATTTGATGAGCCGGGGACTCTCGGCGGAAGAGGCCATCACGATGGTGGTCTCGGGATTCATCGAGCCGTTGGTCCGTGAGCTGCCGATGGAGTATGCGGTTGAAATGAACCGCCTGATCCAGCTCCAAATGGAAGGTTCGATCGGCTAGCTCCGCCGGCCGGGTACCGAGAGTTCGGCGCGTCCCTTCGGGCCGGCGGGAGCCGGCCCTTCGTATGGAAACTGCGAGATGAGGACTAAAACAATCAGCGGGACCAAGCGGATCATCCACCGTACCGGACCGGCAGAATTTCCGTTTACATCGGAAGATGCCCGGTCCGTCAGTCAGCGCTTGGCCGAGCCCGCCTGGCTCGCCGATCGCCGTTTGGCTGCGTGGGAAGTGTGGAATTCGCTCCCGGTTCCGAGCGTCCAGGACGAGCCCTGGAGGCGGACGGATCTTCGCGCCATCCCGGCCGACCGCTTCGTATTGTCAGCCGCCGAGAAGACACCGGCTCCCACAAGCGGAGAAACTCCCGGCGTGGACCTGGTCATGCGCCCGGGCCATCCGACCGGAATGCAGGGCCACGACGCACTGCGCAATTCCGGGGTCGTGTTCGTCGATTGGGCGAGCGCGGTGCGCGAACAGGAACCATTGCTCCAGCAGTATCTCGGCACAACCGTGACGCCGGCGGAAGGGAAGTTCTCCGCTCTCGCCGCCGCGCTGGCCGCGGACGGCGTACTCTTGTACGTCCCGAAAGGTGTGAGCCTGGAGACGCCGCTGCGCGCGCTGCTCTGGGCGCCGGGGAGAAACATCGCGGTATTCAGCCGGGCACTGATTGTGATCGAAGCGGGCGCCTCGGCCACCCTCACCTATGAAGGTGCATCCCCCTCCGAGGGTTCCGAAGCCGCCGGCCTGCACGCAGGAATCGTCGAGGTGGTTGTCGGGAGTGGAGCGCAGTTGCGATTGGTCGAGATCCAGAATTGGGGCGACCACGTCTGGAATTTCACGCATGAGCGGGCGCGGGTGGCTCGCGACGCCCGGATCGAGTGGGTCTTCGGCGCGGTCGGCAGCCATCTGACCAAGAATTTCTCCGAGCTCAACCTGGAGGGGCAGGGGGCGGAAGGGCTCTGGTCGGGGTTCTTTTTCGCTGATGGCGTCCAGCATCTGGATCACGATACGCAACAGAACCACCTGGCCCCCCATACCACCAGCGACCTCCTTTTCAAAGGCGCGCTGGTGGGCCGAAGCCGTTCGGTCTGGCAGGGTATGATTTACGTCGCACCCGGAGCCCAGAAGACCGATGGCTATCAGGCCAACCGCAATCTGATCTTGAGCAAGAAGGCCCGTGCGGATTCGATACCAGGCCTCGAGATCCTTGCCGATGACGTGCGCTGCACCCACGGCGCCACGGTGAGCCAGCTGGATGAGGAGCCGCTCTTCTATATCATGTCACGTGGGATCCCTCGCCCGCAGGCGGAGCGTCTGGTCGTGGAGGGCTTCTTCGCCTCCGTCTTGGAGCGGATTCCGCTTCCAGGGGTTCGGCAACGGTTCCAACAGATGATTGACAGCAAGCTCGGTGCGAGCGTTTAATCAGGCGGAGCAGGTGGGCCATTCAATCAAGGTGAGTATGGCAAGGAAAGTCAGCACACCGACCGCTATCGAGCCTCGCCGGTACGATGTCGGGAAGCTGGTGGACGTGCTCTGCGACCACACGCGTGGAGACCAAAGAGTTAACGACTGGCTGCAGGGGGTAGTCGTCCAGGCGGATTACAAGATGGTGGCGGTCCAATTCAACCAGGACGTGTACCTGACCGACGGCTGGATGATTCCCGACCGGGTCCTTTGGGCGCGCCAGGACAGCGACAAGATCCGAGCCTCGACCCGGCCGCGCGTCCGCCTCAATCGACGCAACCGAAAGCGCAAGAAATGACTGCTCCCCAGGCACCGACCTTCGACCTGCAAGCCATTCGCAGTGAATTCCCTGTGCTCGAGCGCGAGGTCCGAGACGGCGTCCGCTTGATCTATCTCGATTCGGCCGCCAGCTCGCAGAAGCCGCGGGCGGTGTTAGCGGCCATGTCAGATCTCTACGAGCACCACTACGCCAACGTTCACCGCGGTATCCATCGCCTGGCCGAAGAGGCGACCGAGGCCTTCGAGTCCGGCCGTACGAAGGTGGCCGGCTTCATCGGGGCCGGCTCTCCCCGTGAGATCGTGTTTACCCGCAACGCCACCGAAGCGATCAACCTGGTCACCCATAGTTGGGGCCGGGCCAATCTGAAGGCTGGCGACGTCATCTTACTGACCGAAATGGAGCACCACTCCAACATCGTGCCCTGGCTGATGCTGGCGGCCGAGATCGGCTTTGAGATCCGCTACATCCCGTTCGGCGAGGATTTTCAGCTGGATCAGGCGGAGTACCGCAAGCTGCTGGAGGCGCGGCCCAAGCTGGTCGGGTTCACGCTCATGTCCAACGTGCTGGGAACCATCCCGCCGGCCGCTGAAATGACCGCCGCGGCCCACGCGGCGGGCGCAGTCGTGCTGATCGACGGTGCCCAGGCCGTCCCGCACATGCAACTGAACGTGACCGAGCTTGGAGTGGATTTCCTGGCCTTCTCGGCCCACAAGATGTGTGGTCCCTCGGGCATCGGCGCGCTCTACGGGCGCCGCGAGCTGCTCGAAGAAATGCCGCCTTTCCTGGGCGGCGGCGAAATGATCAAGCGGGTGCGGCTGGACTCCTTCGAAGTGAACGAAGCCCCGCATAAGTTTGAGGCCGGCACACCCCCGATTGCCGAGGCGGTTGGCTTTGGCGCGGCGGTCGATTTCCTGACCGAGCTGGGCATGCCGGCGGTGATGGAGCATGAGCGCATGATGATTACCCGGGCGGTCGAGCAATTGGAGGAAGTACCAGGCGTCACCGTCTATGGCCCGAGGCCGGAGCACAAGGGTGGTGTGGCGGCCTTTAGTTTTGAGGCTGCCCATCCTCACGACGTGGCCCAGTTACTCGATCGGGAGGGAATCGCCGTACGGGCCGGACACCACTGCGCAATGCCGCTGCATGAGAAGCTCGGCTTGCCAGCCACGACCCGGGCCTCCTTCTACCTGTACAACACGCCAGACGAGATTGACAGGCTGATTGAGGGCCTGTATAAGGTGAGAGAAGTCTTCGCCTAGGGCCGCAGCCCACGGGACACCCGGCATGGACGATCTCTATCGAGAACAGATCATCGACCGCTACAAGAACCCTCGAATGCGAGGCAAGTTGGATCCCCACGACTACACCTACGAAGACGATAATCCGCTGTGTGGGGATCGAATCCGAATTGACCTCCGGGTGGACGGCGAGGGACGGGTAAGCGAGGCAGCCTTCTCCGGTGAAGGCTGCGCAATCTCACAGGCTTCCGCTGACCTGCTCATGGAGACCGTGGTCGGCAAGTCGCTGGAACAGGTCAAGAGTTACGGGAAAGAGGCGTTGCTCGAGTCGCTTGGGATCGAACTTGGGCCGGTCCGGATGAATTGCGCGCTGCTCTCGCTCAAGGTGCTCAAGGCAGGCGTGTACGGTCTGGAGGACCTGGAGGAGGACCTGGCCGCGATCTGACCAGCGGCAAGGTTGAGTCCTCCTCTGCCGCCGGCCGCGACCGGCGGTTTTTCTGCACGGTACCCACATGTACAACTATGCGATGGTGGAAGGCGATAAGCTGGAGTTCGTCTCGGTCGCTACTGTGGACGAGCTTGGGAACGGCGATAGGCTGATCTTAGAGATTGGCGGCGAAACCATTGCCGTCTTCAACATTGCCGGGCAGTTTTACGCCATCACTGACGTGTGCTCTCACGACGACGGCCCGGTTGCAGAGGGAGAGCTGCGGGGCTTTGAGATCGAGTGCCCCAGGCACGGGGCCCGCTTCGACCTGCGTACCGGCAAGGCGCTCTCTCTGCCGGCAGTCGTGGACATCCCGGCCTATCCTGTCCGGGTGGTGGGAAACGAGGTTCAAGTGGGAATGCCGGTTGAGGAGAGTTGAAGGCCTATCCGGGGATAAAGTTCGATTGAAGTATCCTTCTGAGCCGCCGGTCGAGGCCTGCGGCGCGGGGGGGTGTTTTCCCTAAGGGTGATCGCCATGGAAAAGAAGTGGGTGTATGCGTACGACGAAGTCGAGCAGGCCGAACGCGCCACCGGCTCTTGGGACGGCGTGCGTGCCTTGCTCGGAGGGAAAGGTGCCAATCTGGCCGATATGACCCGGTTGGAGATACCGGTGCCTCCGGGCTTCGTGATCACGACCGAGGCCTGCAATGCCTACCTCGCCGAGGGCGAGAATTTCCCGGAGGGGATGTGGGACCAGGTACTGCAGGCCATGACAGCAATGGAGAGTCAGACCGGGAAGCGTTTTGGGGATGCAACCAATCCGCTGCTGGTGTCCTGCCGATCAGGTGCCAAGTTCTCAATGCCCGGAATGATGGACACGGTCCTGAATATCGGACTGAATGACGAGACCGCCGAGGGCATGATCGAACTGAGCGGGGATCCCCGTTTCGTCTACGACTCCTACCGGCGGCTGGTGCAGATGTATGGCTCGGTCGTGATGGGTGTGGCGGATGAGCCTTTTGAGGAAGTATTGACCGAGTTCAGAGCGAAGCGGGGAGTCGAGAGTGACTCCGAGCTCACCGCCGAGGATTGGTCGGCTGTCACCAAGCGGTTCAAGGACATCGTCCACGAGCACAGTGGCCGGGAGTTCCCCCTGGAGCCGAGCGAGCAAATGCGGCTGGCGATCGAGGCGGTGTTCAAGTCCTGGGACGGCAAGCGGGCGGTGGACTACCGCAATGCGGCTGGAATTCCGCACGACCTCGGAACGGGAGTCAACATCGTCGCGATGGTGTTCGGCAATATGGGCCGAGACTCAGGTACCGGAGTGAGCACGACTCGCAACGTTTCGACCGGAGAGGACATCATCGAGGGCGACTTTCTGCTCAACGCCCAGGGCGAAGACGTGGTGGCCGGTATCCGGCTGACCAAGCCGATAGCCGACATGAAGATGGACCTTCCAAAGTCATATTCCGAGTTGGAGCAGATTAGCGACAAGCTCGAGCGGCATTACAGAGAGGTCCAGGACATCGAGTTCACCATCGAGAACGGCGTGCTTTGGATGCTGCAGACTCGTGACAGCAAGCGCACCGCCCAGGCAGCGGTTCGGATCGCGGCCGACCTCGTGGAGGAGGGGCTGATCAGTCGCGAGGAAGCGGTTCTACGGGTGACGCCCGATCAGGTCGATTTCTTCCTGCATCCGCAGTTTGACTTGGAAAAGATGAGGGCGGCCCGGGAACAAGGGCGCCGGCTCGCCATTGGGCTCAACGTTTCGCCCGGCGCGGCGGTGGGCCAGGTGGCGCTCGACGCGGACAAAGCCGAGGCTTGGGCCAAGAAAGAGGGCCGCAAGGTCATCATGGTGCGTCCGGAAACCAAGCCAGACGATGTCCACGGGATGCTGGCCGCAGAAGGCATCCTCACCAGTCGGGGAGGCCGAACCAGCCACGCGGCGCTTGTAGCCCGCCAATTCGGCAAACCGGCCGTCGTGGGGGTCTCTGCGCTGGATATCGATCTGGACAAGCGGGTGATCTCGGTTGACGGGCGTGAAATCAAAGAAGGTGACTGGATTTCAATCGACGGAACCCTCGGGGAGGTCTATCTCGGACAGCTGGACACTACGGTTCCGGACATCAACGATCCCTACCTGATCAAGATCCTTTCCTGGGCAGATGAGTTCCGGCGTCTGGGCGTGTGGGCCAACGCCGACTACCCGCAGGACGCGCAGCGGGCCCGCGACTATGGTGCCGAAGGCATCGGGCTGTGCCGCACAGAGCACATGTTCTTTGAGCCCGAGCGACTGCCTTCTGTTCAGCAGATGATCCTGGCCAGCAGTCCGGAGGAACGGGAGGCGGCGCTGGAGAAACTGCTTCCGTTCCAGCGCAAGGATTTTGAGGGCCTCTTCCGAGTGATGGACGGCCTGCCGGTGATCATCCGGCTGATCGATCCGCCGTTACATGAATTCCTGCCAAGCCACGACGAATTGTTGGTGGAAGTCACCGAGCTGCGGATCACGGGGAAGGACCCGGAGCGCCTGGCAGAGAAACAGCGGCTGCTTTCCGCGGTGGAAGGCATGCGGGAGGCCAATCCCATGCTGGGCTTGCGCGGCGTGCGGCTCGGAATCCACATGCCGGAGGTCACCAGGATGCAGGTGCGTGCCATTATGGAGGCCGCCTCCGCCGTGACCAAAGACGGCGTTGAGGCGCATCCGGAGGTCATGATCCCGCTGATCAGCCATGTCAACGAGCTGAAGACCCAGCAGCTTGCTCTGGAAGAGGTGGCCAAACAGGTGATGCAGGAGCAGGGCGTCGAGGTGGATTACAAATTTGGGACGATGATCGAGATCCCCCGGGCCGCGCTGACCGCCGGCGAGGTGGCCCAGTTCGCCGAGTTCTTCTCCTTTGGAACCAATGATCTTACCCAGACCACCTACGGAATCAGCCGCGACGATGCCGAGGCTGGCTTCCTGATGGAGTACATCGAGAAGGGAATCCTGCCAGGCAACCCCTTCCAGTCGATTGATCCGGAGGGCGTGGGACGGCTGATGAAAATGGCTACAGAGGAAGGGCGGGCGGTGCGGCCGGATCTAGAAGTGGGGATCTGTGGCGAGCATGGTGGCGATCCACAGTCGATCCGGTTATGCCACGAATACGGGCTGGACTACGTGAGTTGCTCGCCGTTCCGGGTGCCGGTCGCACGCCTGGCCGCCGCCCATGCGGCCTTGCGTGAGAAGGGGCTTTCAGGCGCAGCCGAAAGTTGAAACTTCTCGCCGGGGGCGCTTAATTGCAGGGGCACACGTTGTGAATGTGCCCCTGATAAGTATCGATGACCGTGTCCAACTCAGTCGAAGTCGGACCCATCGTCTTCGTCTTCATCTTCGTCATCATCTGAAGCGTCCAAATAGCCCTCCAAGTCGCCATTCGACCAATCAAGTTCGATCGGGGACTCGCTAACAACCTTCAGGTATGCTCCACATGTCGGGCAGGTCACCACGTGGCCCTTTCTTGGTGGCCCAATGAAACTGATGTCGCCTTCACACTCCGGGCAGGAGCCTGTGGCCATCCGCAACCTCCGGATGTATGTTTCGTCAGCATGATTAGAAATTGGTAGGGAGTACTCTGAGACGGAGGCTTCGCCGGCCCCCGCCCTCTGCAGCTCGAGCTTGGACCGGACTTCCCTATGGCCTATCGCGATAGTCCTCCTCCTTGGGCGGAGGTTCGGAATGCGGCAAGGCCCCGGAGATGCGCAGTCGGTCTGCCCAGCTGCCCAAACCTTCGGATTGGGAGCGGGATTATATCCAAAATGAGGAGTTTCGCATGAGAGACTGGATCGTACCCGCAATGGGCACATTCTTCTTCTGGGGGTTGTGGGGCTTCTTGCCGAAGCTCACCACTCGCTACCTGAGCCCACTAAGCGCCGTCCTGTACGAGGCGCTGATCGCCGTTCCGATTGCCTTAGTGGTCCTATCTATTCTAAAGTTCAAGCCCGACACCCACCCGCAAGGCATTCTGCTTGCCGGCGTGACGGGCCTGCTTGGGTTTCTTGGGGCTCTCGGCTATCTATATGCCGTCCAGAAGGGCCAGGTGAGCCTGGTCAGCGCATTCACGGCACTGAACCCTGCGCTGACCATCCTGCTCGCCACACTGCTGCTGGGCGAGCGGCTGGAGATCCGGCAATGGTTCGGCGTGGGCTTGGCGCTGATCGCCATGCTGTTGGTGGCTGCCTGACGGCTGGCCGATGGACTATCAGGCCCGGAGCCGAAGCGCAGTGACCAGGAAGAGCCCACCGAGGTAGATCATGAACCCGCCCGTGAGCAGGATCAGCCCCCGGTAGGCTCGCTCGCTGAAGACCCGACGGCCAGCGCTGGCAGTCGCCGACAAAAAGGTATCCCAGGCGAAGTCTGCGCTGATGTGCCCAACGTAGAATGCTGCGACCGTGGCAAGCCCCAGCACACTCGCCTGGGCCAGGTAACCGGCAGCCACCGTGACCCACCAGACGTACCAGAACGGATTAGACAGAGTCATTGCGATGCCCAACCCGAACAGCCTGGCTCGGCTGGTAGCCAAGGGTTTGTCACTTGTTTGCGGGAGCCGGATCGTCCCTCTCAACGCGCCCAGCACATAGCTCAGCCCGATCGCGAGTAGCGTCAGGCCGCCCAGCGTCCCGATGATCAGCCGGGGCGTTGGAGCAGCCATGCCGGCCGCGAGCCCCAGGGAAATCAAGATGACCATCAGCAGCTCGAGCAGCGAGTGACCGCCGGCGACGAGCGGGCCAACCTTCCAACCCTGACGCGGAGATTCGCTCAAGATCGCAGCCGTCACCGGGCCCGGCGAGACGACCGCACCAAAAGTAACGACGAACGAGAATACGAAAATGGCCAGGAGTGATTCCGTCGGCATCTGGGTCTTGTAGCGGCCGAAAAGCGCTGGCCGCGATTCTAATGGCAGGAGGTTGGGGCTAGCGGAAGTGGTTCAGGCCTTGACGAACCGGTGCAGGTCCGGGAAGACCAGCTTCTCTAGCTGGGGCTTGCGCAGGGCGGCGCGGTTGGCGGCCTCGAAATTGAGCAGCACCTCGCGCAGTGCCCGTACCTGCCAACCGGGCGGGTCCTGCGAGAAGACCGCCAGAACGGCCGTGAAGCGGCCCGGGATGAGCAGCAGGCAGGACCCGTCATCCAAATGGGTCGCCAGCATGCGGCCGGGACCGGATTCGTTGCGTGGCGGCCCGAAGGTGCGCAGCAGCCCCATCGCTTCTTCTGCCGCCGGCGGCATCTCGCCCTGCAAGAAGATGCGTAGGCGGGAATTCAAATCGAATAGCGCCACGCAGGTACACATCGCCTCATTGAGCTGCATCAGGAAGGTGGTCCGACCTTCCTCCAGGACGACTCGCCAACGATCGCTGCTGGGGTGGGACTGCTTGAGCCGCAGCGCGACTTCGCGCTGCTCCTGATAATGCCGGCGGATCGCCCGGTACTGGGAAGCATTAATGCGGCCGTGCTCGAAGTCGTCCTCCAACCGGTCGAGCTTTTCGTCGAGGGCCTGCAGCATCTCCATCATTTCAGGAGTGTCCTCGGTCTGGAGTTCCAGGCTCAAGGTCTCCTTGATGGATCGCTCGGTCAGCGTGCCTTCGCTGATCAGCTCGGCCTCGGCAGGCCTGTCATCAACGAACACCGGGGCCTTCGCACCCTCGAGCTGTGCCAGATGCGTGTCTTTCTCACGCAGCAGTTCTCGCACCGCGCGCAGCTGGCCGGCGCTTATCGTGCCGTCGCAGAAGGCGAGCGACGCCGACAACATGCGCTCTCGGGCGAGTGCCAGCTGTTCTCGGGCGCGCTGGACGGCCGGATCAACCGCCTGGGTCTCGGTCTCCGCCAACTCGGTATCGACCTGAGGTTGACCTCTGGGCATGGCCCTATCATACATACTGGTCCGCAAACCGATCAGATGACTAGGGTACCAGCAGGAGACCGGGTTATACTCCGCCCGGTGGACGGCCAGGGGCGGGCTCCGTACTTGGGTTATGCTTGGAAGAGATCAACGGAACTTCAGAGAGAGTGGCTTCGCTGGCCTGGGGCCAAGGTGATGAATCGAAGGTTGTTTGGGTCAATGCTGCTCGCGATGCTGCTTGCCGGCTGCAACCTCCCCGGTCGGCAGCCCGCCACCCCGACCCTTTCCAGCGATCAGGTGCTGCAGACTGCTCAGGCGATCGCCCAAGCCACCCTGGCCGCGGCAACGCCTACCCCGACGCAGCTGCCCCCCTCGCCAACCCCGGCCCCGCCAACCGACACCCCCGAACCGTCACCCACCGGCACGCCCAGTTCGCCCATCGTGACCGCAAACTACACCGCCAACATCCGCCGCGGACCGGGCGTGGAGTATGAGGAGTTCGATCTTCTGCAGGATGGGGCGCAGGCGGACGTGCTGGGGCGCTACGACAACAGCCCGATTGGCACCTGGTGGTACATTCGGCCTATCAGTGGAGGCCGGGAGGGATGGGTGTGGTCCGGCGCGGTATCGTTCAGCGGCAGCGACTTTGGCATCCCAGTTCTAACCCCGGCACCGACCTCGACGATGCCGCCTGAGCCGACTAGCACACAGACCCCGACCCTAACTCCAACAATTACGCCAACGACCTAAAGCCAATATGGGCGCGGTCTGACCCCATTCGGCAGGCACCGGCGCTGCGGACCGTTGCGCTTGCCAGGGCGTTAACACGAAAAGGCTCCCAGAGCCGGGAGCCTGGCGCCTGGCCGCAGGCGGGTCGCCTACCTGCCGAACTCAATCCCCTGCGCCAGCGGCAGTTCTTTCGACCAGTTCACCGTGTTCGTCTGGCGGCGCATATAGGCCTTCCAGGCATCTGAGCCCGACTCGCGCCCGCCGCCGGTCTCTTTCTCCCCGCCGAAGGCGCCGCCGATCTCCGCCCCAGAAGTGCCGATGTTCACGTTGGCGATCCCGCAGTC
>CAYHJH010000008.1:0-19977 GCA_964356605.1 uncultured Anaerolineaceae bacterium | reverse complement strand
CTAAGCGACCATGGCACAGGAGAAACAATTCCTTACGGCGAAGGGCGCCGCCAAACTTCGCAAGGAGTTGGAGGCACTGAAGGGCCCGGGTCGGGCGGAGATCGCGGAACGGCTCCGCAAGGCCGTGCGGCAGGGAGACCTGTCGGAGAATGCTGACTACACTAACGCCAAAGAGCAGCAGGCCTTCCTGGAAGGCAGAATCCTCGAGCTGGAAACCTTGCTGCGGAAGGCGACCATCGTCGAACGCCCGGGATCCTCTGGCCAGGTAGAGATCGGCAGCACCGTCGTGGTATCGGAGGACGGCCAGAATAAGTCAACCTTCCTGATCGTGGGTGCGAAGGAGGCCAGTCCCCGTGAGGGCAGGATCTCCCATGAATCACCGATTGGTAAGGCCTTGATGGGAAAGAAAGTTGGCGAAACCGCGCAGGCAGAGACGCCCGGGGGTCGGATTCGACTCAAGATCCTCGAAGTCCGCTAGGTCAACTTGAAAGTCGCGATGAAACAAAACGCAGCTCGATGCTGAGCGCAACGAGCTGCGTTGGTCTTTCAGCTAACAGATCAGCTAGCGGCGTCCCGCGACCAGGCTCTCAATTCAATGGTCAGCCGCTCGAAGAAACTCTGCGCCGGAAGTGCGCTTTCGCCGTAGATCATATCCACGATCCGGGCCTCCACCTCCAGTGATGCAGTCTGTAAGGAGATCACCCCTCCCGGCTCTGCCACTAGCGGGTCGCCCTTGGCGGATAGCCGCGTTCGGCTTTCTTCATCGTGGTAGGCATAGCTGCTCATCAACACTTTGGTAACCGTCTGAATGTCGTTCTTGTCGAACAACCACACCTCAAAGGCGGATACTTTGTTCGGCTCGCCGACACCCATCAGATCCCCAATGCCAACTCCGCATTCGCCCAGAAAGTCTCCGGTCGGACTCTCGATGCTGAATGAATCGTCGTACTTGTCTTCCCCAAGCGTGTAAATCGTCCGAAACGTCGCCAAGCTGTCATCTGCGGCCACTTCGGGCGGGGCCGTATACGATTGCATTGTTCCGCTGCCTTGCATCTCCATCTCAGGAGCGGCAGCCGGCTGGACGGAAGCAGTGCTCTCCCGGTTCCGCGACCGCAGGAACAGAACCGCTGCCAGCAGCAACCCCAGCAACAGCGTGCTGCCACACACTGGGATGATCCACCTGCTCGCTGTACTCACCAGAGTGGGCCGTGTTGGCTCAGTGGAGGTTTCCCCGCCAACTTCCTGGTCAATCTCGATCAGAGCGCGAAAGCCTTGGATCGCGGTCGGGCTGACCTCTTGGGGAGCGGCCGCAACGGCGTCCAGCGTCTGCTGGGCGAACTCACCCAATTCACCATAGCGGCGGATTGCCAGGTCCGGGTCCCGGTTCACGGAGTATGAGTCGATGGCCATCCGCAGATAATCTTCCCGCAGATCTCCCCGCAACTGGTGAGGTTCGCCATCAATCCATTGGACCGGGTTCAACACCCAGGCATACAGCAATCCCGCAGCCAGCCCCAAGATCAGGGCCAGAACGGGCAGCATCCACTTGCGACCGGTGATTGCGTCCATTATTCCCCTCTCCCCTCAATACCTCCGGCGTTTAGCCTTACAGGGGTTAGAGCCGGCGGATTCTAGACTGAAGGACCGCGCAGAGCAACATAGCGGTTGCATTTAGCGTGCCAAATCCGGCGCCTGGGATGGCAGCGCCTCGTGATCGTAACGGTTCCCGCATTGCAGGCAGCTGAGTGCTTTCCTTGTCTCGTGCACCAAGACGCCCCCGCAGTTCGGGCAAGGGGTCTGATCGGGCATCTTCCAGGTAGTGAATTCGCAGGCCGGATAATTGGCGCAGCCATAGAAGATCCGCCCCTTGCGTGTGCGCCGCTCCACCAGCTCGCCTCCATCCTCGGGGCAGCGC
This sequence comes from uncultured Anaerolineaceae bacterium, assembly GCA_964356605.1. Taxonomy (GTDB): domain Bacteria; phylum Chloroflexota; class Anaerolineae; order Anaerolineales; family E44-bin32; genus JADFRG01. Next base: position 18,062 of record CAYHJH010000008.1, on the reverse strand, counting down.
ACACCGATCTTCTCAAGCCATGGCTCCGTGTGACGACATTCCGGAAAATTCGCGCAGCCGATGAACTTCCCGAAGCGTCCGTGCCGGATCAGGAGCTGATTCCCACAGTTGGGGCAGATCCGACCGAGCAGCTCAGGCTCAGTTTTGACCTCTGGCATATGTTTGTGGGCTAGAGCCACCCGTTCTTCAAAGGGGCCGTAGAAGTCCTTCAGCAGCTCTACCCAATTCCGCTCACCAGAGGCAACCAGGTCAAGCTCCTCCTCCATCCGGGCCGTAAATCCGAGGTCTACGATATCCGGGAAATGCGAGACGAGCAGGTCGTTGACCAGGACGCCGATCTCGGTGGGAATTATCCGCCGCTTCTCACGTCTGACGTAGCCGCGCTGCTCCAGAGTCGAGAGGATCGGCGCATAGGTGGACGGTCGGCCAATTCCATACTCCTCCAGGGCCTGGATGAGACTGGCATCGTTGAAGCGCGGAGGGGGTTCTGTGAAATGCTGTTCGGGAAGCAGTTCCTGCAACCGCAGAGGATCGCCCTTCTCCAACTGTGGAAGCCGATCCAGGCTGACCTCCCCTTCCGCCTCAGACTTTTCCCAATCCGGATGCGCGCGAAGAAATCCTGCAAAGCGCAGGCTGGAGGCGTTTACCCGGAACTGATAGGTGTGATCGGGGGAATTCCCATCGACAGCAATTGTCAAAGTCTCGTAGACAGCCGGCCCCATCTGCGAGGCGATAAATCGGTTCCATATCAATTCGTAGAGCTTGAACTGTTCCTGGCTCAAGAAATCTCGAATCGACTCCGGCGTTCGATTCGAGGAAGTTGGCCTGACCGCCTCGTGTGCTTCTTGGGCCGACCGCGATTTGGTCCGATACACGGCCGCCTTGTCCGGCAAGTATTCTTTGCCGTAATGGGAGGCAATCACGGCTCGCGCTTCGTCCACCGCGGATCTTGCTACCTGTGGTGAGTCGGTTCGCATATAGGTGATCAGGCCCGTCGGCTCATGGGTATTCAGGTCGATCCCCTCATACAGCTGCTGGGCGACAGCCATGGTCTTCCGAGCTGAAAAACGCAGCCTGCGAGAGGCGGATTGCTGAAGGGTGCTTGTAGTAAATGGAGGGAGCGGCCGCCTGGATCGCGTGCCCGATTGGACATCGGCCACGCGGAATTCGGCCCGCTCGAGATCCACCAGCAGCGGCTTGATTTCAGCCTCCGATGCAAGCGAAGGTTCCTCTGAATCCACCCGCGCCAACCGGGCCCTAAACTCGGGCGGCTTGTCCGGGTGACGGAAATCTGCATCGATGGTCCAGTACTCTCGTTGTTGAAAGTCCTCAATTTCGCGTTCCCTGTCCACAACCATCCGCAAGGCGGCCGACTGTACCCGCCCTGCCGACAGCCGGCCGCGCACCTTGGCCCACAAGATGGGGCTGAGGTTGTAACCTACCAACCGATCCAGGATCCGCCGGGCCTGCTGAGCATCGACCAGATCCTGATCGATCTCGCGCGGCTCTGCAAAGGCCTGATGAATCGCCTCCTCCGTAATTTCATGGAACACCACCCGGCGCGCACGCGCGGGATCAATCTCGGCCGCCTCCAGCAGGTGCCAGGCGATCGCCTCGCCCTCGCGATCCGGGTCGGTGGCCAGGTAGACCTCTTGGGCCTTCGCAGCCGCCTTCTTTAAGTCCTTGACGACTGCGCGTTTTTCGTTCGGGATCCGGTACTTGGGTTCGAAGTCGTTTTCCACGTCGACTGAGAGTTGTGAACGAAGCAAGTCCCGCACGTGGCCAACCGAAGCCTTGAGCTGATACCCTTTCCCCAAGTACCGCCCAACGGTCCGAGCCTTGGCCGGCGATTCCACAATGACGAGCTTCCCGTGCCGGCTGTTGCTCGAACGCCGGAGGACAGAAGGCGGCTCGAGGCCGGCGTGTGCCTCGGTCCGTCCCATGCGATACAGCTTCGACCCGCATACCGGGCAGGTGCCGCGGGTGGCCGGCGATCCCGAGGCCGTGAAGGCCGGTTGCGGGTCTTGAATTTCCCGCTTCTGCTTGCACTTCACACAGTAAGCTTCCACGCGGTCAGCCCCTACAAATACTCGCTGCGCCCGGTTTCAGAAAGTTTCGCGACCAGCTGGCGTATCTCCTCCGCCCGTTCGCGGCGGCAAACTAGCAGGACATCCTGCGTGTCAACCAGGATCACGTCCCGGAGGCCGAGCACGGCAATCAAGCGGCGGGATCCTTCCGGCCGCTCCTGATAGAACGTCGAGTCCTGAGTATCGACCAGGAGGGCGTCTGAGGCGACAACCAGATTTCCCTCTGAGTCGGGCTCCAGGACCTCTGACAGCCGATCCCAGCCACCGACATCGCTCCACCCGAGCTCGTCTGCAATGAGCACACTCACCCCCTGCGCCCGCTCCATAATCCCATAATCGATCGTCTGGCTCTGCAATCCTGCCCAGACCTGCCGTAGCGTCTCCTGCTCGCGCTCGGTTTCCAGCCCGGCCGATACTCTTTCCAGGCTGGCTGCGAGCTCGGGCATCCAGCGCTGAATCTCCTCTAAGATTCGGCCCGTCGTCCAGACGAACATCCCCGAATTCCAGTAGAACTCCCCGCTCTGTACGTACCGCTCGGCCGACTCGCGGTCGGGTTTCTCCTTGAACTCGAGAACCCGACTCACCGAGAAACCGTCCTCGAGGCCAACGGCTTTGCCCACGTGGATATAGCCATATCCCGTCGCCGGGTACGTCGGAGTAATTCCAAGAGTCACCAATCCGCCCCGCAGTGCCACCGCCTCGGCCGCGCCAAGCAGCTGGAGAAATCGCTCTGGCCGTTTGATCAGATGGTCGGCCGTGAGGCAAGCCATCACCGCGTGAGGATCCTTCCGACTGAGAACCGTGGCAGCATAGCCGATGACCGAGGCTGTACCCTTCGGCCAGGGTTCGATCAGGAAGTTCGCCGCAGAAAGTTGCGGTGCTTGCTCGCGTAGCTGCTGGACCTGAGACTGAACCGTTACGACCAGGATTCGCTCCGGGGGCAATGCCGGCAGCAATCGCTCGACGGCCAACTGGAAGAGCGTGCGGCCGTCCACCAGGGTTAGGCTTTGTTTGGGCCGATCCGCCCGGGCGAGCGGCCAGAGCCTGGTCCCTCCCCCGCCTGCCATGATCACGGCGTACGTTCGGTCGAGGCTCATCCCACCCGATACTCGGCTCGTGGCTCGTGAGCGCGGACGTAGTGCATGCCACCGACCTGCCGCGCCTGACCGCGCAACTCAAGCATCGAGAGGGCCGCGGTCAGATCGGCGATGGGCAGCTCACTGCGCGCGCACAGTTCATCGATGTGGATCGGTTCGCTGGTGAGGACCTGGAGCACGCGGCGCTCGGTAGCGTCCGCGGGGAGGGCGGGCTGCCTCGGAATGGTTCTCGCGATGACGTCCAGATTGAGCACTTCCAGTATGTCCTCCACCGAGGTAACCGGAAATGCCCCGGAAGCGATCAATCGATTGGTACCTCGGCTGCCCCGGTCGTAGATTCTTCCTGGCACTGCAAAAACATCCCGGCCTTGCTCGGCCGCGAAATCGGCCGTGATCAGCGCTCCGCTGCTCTCCCCCGCTTCCACCACGATCACGGCCAGCGAAAGACCCGCAATGATCCGGTTCCGAGCCGGGAAATTTCCTCCCTCAGGCCGGGTTCCCAGCGAGTAGTCGCTCACGACTGCGCCTGATTTGGCGATGGACTGAGCCAGGTTGCGGTGCTCCGGCGGGTAGATCTGATCCAAACCGGACCCCAACACGGCCAGGGAGCGGCCTCCAGCCTCGAGCGCGGACTGGTGGGCGATGCCATCGATCCCGCGCGCCAGCCCGGAGACCACCGTCACGCCGCTGGCAGCCAGTCCCGCGGCAAGCTCCGCGGTGACTGCCTTCCCATACGGAGTTGCCCTTCGGGTGCCCACGACGGCGGCCGCCCATTGGTCTTCTGGCAAAAGCTCGCCCCAAGTGTACAGGACCACCGGGGGCGAATCGATCTCCTTCAGCCTGGACGGATACTTTGGGTCGTCCATCGGAATAGTGCGCAGGCCCCTGCTTTCCAGTTGCTTCAACTCAGCAGCGAGATCGAGCGTCGATCTGGCTTGTACCAGTCGCTCCACCAGCTTTTCACCCAGCCCGGCCCTCCTGAGCTCCCCCGCGGCCGCCTTCCAGGCCGGCTCAATCCCTCCGAAAGCGTCCATGAGTGCCCGAAGTCGGACCGGACCGATTCCGGTGACTTTGTTGAAACCGATCCAATACTGCAGGTCGCTCGACATCGTTACCTGCCTGGGCAAACGCCAGCCGAGCATACCATAGCGATTTTTGCTGAGTCAAGCAAGCGGCCTTCGGAGGCGTGCTGTGGAGGGTCGGAAACGCGCCTCCCGGAGCCAAGGCGGCTCCGGGAGGTAAATTCGATGTTTCGCGAACGTCTTGGGGCAGCGGGGATGACGGGATTCGAACCCGCGGTCTCTGCCTTGACAGGGCAGCGTGTTGGGCCGCTACACTACACCCCCGAGCCCGGGAAGTCTACCATAGGCCATCGCGCCCCTGATCCCCTCGATCACCCGCTCGATCGCGGCGTCATCGATCCAATAGTGAACGACGAGCCGCATGCGGTAAGGGTCACGGGCGGTCAATTTCACTCCTCGGTGGGCCAGCGACTGGATTAGATCGGTGGTTGTCCTCCCAGCCTGTGGATCGAGGCGGATGTAGACCATATTGGTGGGCGGAGGATCGTGTTCGAGCCGGATGCCCGCGATGTTGCCCAGTCCTGCCGCCAGCCGGTAGGCCCGCGCGTGATCTTCGCCTAAGCGGTCGGCCATCGTCTCCAGAGCCACGATCCCAGCCGCGGCGAGGACCCCCGCTTGCCGCATCCCTCCCCCCAGCTGCTTTCGTGCTCGTCGCGCCCTCCGGACGAACTCTTCCGGCCCGCACAGCAGCGATCCAACCGGCGCACACAAGGCCTTTGAGAGGCAGAACGTGATCGAGTCACCCGGCGCAGCCAGTTCAGCCGCGGGCCTGCCGAGCGCCGCGGCCGCGTTGAAGATCCGCGCTCCGTCAATGTGCAGTCGCAGTCCGTGCTGATGGGCGAGATCGCCGACTTGCTGCGTGTACTCGGCCGCCAGCGCCGCGCCACCGCAGCCATTGTGTGTATTTTCCAGGATGATTAGCCGGGTTGTTGGAAAGTGATCATCCACCGCACGGACGGCGCCGTCGATGTCTTCCAGCCGTAGCGTACCGTCTGCCTGGTTCGGCACCGGATGCGGGTGTACACCTCCGAGGGCCGAAACACCTCCGGCCTCATTGATAAACGTGTGGGATCGGTCGCCCAAAATGATCTCGTCACCGCGCTGACAATGGCACAAGACCGCCGCCAGGTTACCCATCGTCCCCGAGGTGACGAAGAGCGCCGCCTGCTTTCCCATCTTCTCGGCCGCAAGCGCCTCAAGCCTCCGAACCGTAGGATCGTCGCCGAAGACATCATCCCCCACCTCGGCCTCAGCCATCGCTTTGCGCATCGCGGGTGTAGGATGCGTAACCGTATCTGAACGAAGGTCGATCCAATCCATTACTTTGTCCCCTATTGCTGGCAGTAAATTCTGTTCTCGATGCTCGGTAGGAAATTCAGCGTCAAACTCCGCCGGCCGCCACTTGCGCAGAGTCTTGGCTATGCGCACCGCGCTGAACCCGGGCCGATCACAACCCGCGAGCCATCTCGATCGCTGAGCGCAGGTCCTCCGGAATCCGGGCCTCGAATTCGCGCGAGCTGCTCTCGCCAGGAATTTTGATTCGAAGGCGCCATGCATGCAGCTGCTGGCGTTCCACCGGAAGGCTGGGATTCTTGCGACCGTACACCCGGTCGCCGACGACAGGGCACCCGAGGAACTGCAGATGCACCCGGATCTGATGGGTCCGCCCGGTACGGGGGTGCAGCTCCAGCAAGGTGTGCTTCGAGAACCGCTCCCTGGTCTGATACTTCGTCACGGCCGCTCGCGAGCTCGGCGACTGAACCACAGCAAACCGCTTCCGCTGGCGCGGGGATCGAGCGAGCGGCGCCTCGATGAGGCCGGCCGCGCTCGGAGGTCTTCCATCTACCAGGGCCAGGTAGACCTTTTCGACCTCTCGCAGCTTGAACTGCCGCTGCAGGAACTCAACCGCCGCGGAATTCTTGCCGACCACGATCAGGCCAGAGGTGTCTTTGTCCAGGCGGTGGACAATCCCAGGCCTGTCTCCATCACCCAAGGCCTGCAGCTCAGGCGCATGGGCTAGAAGCGCATTCACAAGCGTGCCTTGGGTTTGTCCGGCTCCAGCGTGCACGACCATTCCTGCAGGTTTATTCACCACCAGCAGGTCCTCGTTTTCAAAGATCACTTCGAGCGGAAAAGCCTGGGGTTCTAACCGAGTACGATCACGCGGCGGCGGGGCGACCGTGACGGCGTCGTTCGTTTGGACCGCAAAGCCCGGCTTCTTGACAACCCTCCCGTTGACTTGAACGAGACCCTGCCGAATCAGGGCTTGGACCTTGGCCCGCGAATGCCCATCCAGCTCAGAGACCAGCGCCAGATCCAGCCGCCCTGGAGTCTTGAGCCTGAACTCAACCGGGTGGTCTTCACTCACTGAATTATCCACAACAAACCAGTTGGATCCGGACTAGCTGGGGGTGTGTTCGATCTCGGTGAGCGATTCCTCGACCTCGATCGGCTCGCTCCTCGTAACCAACATGGATCCCAATAAGATGGCAACTCCAATCGAGATGCTGGCGTCGGCAACATTGAAGACTGGAAACTTCCCGATAGAGATAATGTCAGTCACCCGGCCCTGTTGCAGCAGACGATCCATCAGATTGCCGATTGCACCGCCGAGTTGCAAGGCCAACGCCAGTCGCAGTGCTCGCTGCGCGCGTGGCACGCGGGGATAGTAGTAGATAATGGCCAGCGACACGAGGACGGCCACGAGCGTAAAGAACAGCGCCCCATCCTGGAAGATGCCGAAGGCCGCTCCGGTGTTGTCAGACTGGACGATGCGAGCGTGCGCGGCGAGCCACTCCCAGGGCGACCAGGTTTCGCCTGGAGCCAATCGCATCCGCACGAGGTACTTGCTCCACTGATCCAGCGCCACAACAAACCCGGCAATCCCGGCCAGGGCGAGGTAGTCTTTCGCCTTGTTCAATAGCTGCCCTCCAGCTTGGAAGCTCAGGATTCTATCCTAACCGCATCAGGGCCATGGCGTAGAGCCCATTCGCTGGGTCACCTGGCGGCTTCGGAATCTTCCCGCTTCGCCCGAGCCAATCCAAGCTTCAGCCTCTGGTCTTCGAAGGCGAACTCCGACGTCGACTCGCCGCTGGGCGCCTCGACGGCATCAATGCTCAGCGCCAAGGTCTCGGCGGCGACAAAATGACGATGGACCTCGACTGCTTCAGCCAGGTCAGGGGTTGATGCGTGCTCGATATGGATTCTGTCGTCGACCAAGTATCCGGCCTGCTTGCGCAGCTCTTGCACCCTGCGGACGAACTCGCGCGCCAGTCCCTCCGCCCGGAGCTCGCGATCAACCTCGATGACGAGGGCAACCAAGTACGGCCCTTCCGCAGCGGAAGAGTAGCCGGCTTTGGGGGAGACGATCAGCTCAACTTCCGAGGGCAAGACTTGCAGGACCTCGCCATCGACCACGACCGGCAACGGCTCTCCCTGCGCCAGCTGCTGGGCGGCCTGCTCGGCATTTAGCCCCAGGATCGCCTTCTGGATTGCAGGGAAGCGGGCGCCGTACTTCTGACCGAGCTGCTTGGGCAGTGGCTTGAGGCGAAACTCGGCCGCCTCACTCGCCACGTCGAGTAGCCTGACAGCCTTGACGTTCAATTCACCGGCGATCAGGTCCGCGAATCGGCGGACGGCTTCTCGTTCCGGATCATCCCGCACCGCGAAGGCGGCCTGCGAAAGAGGCTGGCGCAGCTTGACACCCGCCTGGTTTCGGGCTGCGTGGCCGAGTGAGACCAGCCGTTTCACGACGCCCATGTCACGCGTCAAGTCCGGATCCTGCTGGCCCGGAACGACCGTTGGCCAACGACAGTGATGCACGCTTTCGGGGGCATTCGGGTCGACTCCCCGAACGAGGTTCTGATAGATGGCCTCCGTCACGAACGGGACGAACGGAGCCAGGAGCTTTACCAGCTCAACCAGGACCCCGTAGAGCGTTTCGTAGGCCGCCCGTTTGTCGGCATCGCTCGCCGGGCTGGCGCCTGCCTTCGTCCAGAAGCGGCGGCGGCTCCTGCGCAGGTACCAGTTGCTTAGGTCATCCAGGAATTCGCTCACTCGAGCGGTAGCGCTGGTTGGCTCGAATCGCTCCAGCGCGTGTGTCACCGCTTCCACCAATTCATTGAACCGCGCCCGAATCCAGCGATCCAACTCGCTGTAGGAGACCGGGTCACTGGCCCCCGGCAGCCAGCCGTCGAGCGAGGCGTAAGTAACCAGGAAGCTGTAGACGTTCCACAGAGGCAGCAGGAAGCTCCGCCGAACCTCGTCGGCGCGCTGAAAGCCGAACAGCAGGTCCTTCTCGGGCTGGTGATCGGAGTACAGCCAGCGCATGACATCAACGCCCATCTTATCCGCGGCCTCGTTAAACTCGATGGCGTTTCCCCAGGACTTGTGCATGGCCCGACCGTCCTCGGCCAGCAAGGTGGCGTACGAGAACACGTTCTTGAATGGCGCCTTGCGCTCCAATATGGTGCTCATCGCCAGCAGGCTGTAGAACCAGTTTCGAAATTGGCCGGGGAAGCTCTCGCTGATCAAGTCTGCCGGGAACCACCGCGCCCAGTAGTCAGAATTCTGGCTGTAGCCAAGTGTGCTCATGGCCACCACCCCTGCGTCCAACCAGGGATTCCCGACGTCCGGGATTCGGCTGACGGCTTCTCCGCACTTCTTGCAGGCGATCTTGACCGCATCGATGAATGGCCGGTGCGGCGTATGCCCCTTGAACTCCTCCCAGCCCGCGATCGCTCGCTCCTCCAATTCATCTTTGCTGCCGAGCACTTCGAAGTTCCCACAGTGCCGGCACTCGTAGATCGGCAGCGCCAATCCCCAGTAGCGTTTCTTCGAGATCATCCAGTCGTGCATGTTGCGCAGCCAGTCGAGCTCACGGTCAAAGCCGAACTCGGGGTACCAGCGGGTCTGGTCGTTCACGACCTCCATGATCTGGTATCGCAGGTTAGCCTGCTTTTCTTCTTCGGTGATTTCTTCGTATGGCTTGTCGAGCTGCTGACCCATGGAAATAAACCACTCGTCGACCAGTCGAAAGACCAGCTCCGTCCCGCAGCGCCAGCAGACCGGGTAGCGGTGGACGTAATCTCGCAGGCTGTAGGCCAGACCTTTCTCGACCAGTTTCTGGTAGATCGGTCGGGCGGTTTCCGAGACCGGCATGCCGGTGAGCCAATCGAAATCCGCCACGAACACGCCGGATTCGTTCAGCGGGGCGATGACCGGCAGACCATGCTGTTTCCCGAGTCGGTAGTCCTCGGCCCCCGCGCCCGGAGCGATGTGCACGATTCCGGTGCCTTCTTCTTCCCCGACTTCGTCCCAGAGAATCACTCGGTGGGCGTCCGGCGCGCCGCTCGAAATTTGAGCCGGCAGCTCATCGAAAGGTCCACGATAGCGCCATCCTTCCATCGCGCTGCCCTTGAGCTCTCCATCAATTTGAAACTCGCCCTGAAGGATGCTCAGCGTACCTTTGCTAAGGTACAGCACCTTCTCGCCCTGCCGAACCCGCACGTAGTCAAGCTCGGGGCCGACCGCGGCCGCCACGTTGCTGGTCAACGTCCACGGTGTGGTGGTCCAGACCAGCAAGCTTTCTCCAGGGCGGTCTTTTAGCGGGAAGCGAAGCGTCAAACCGGGATGGGAGATCTCTTGATACCCTTCGGTGACGATCTCATGCTGCGAGAGGCCGGTGCCGCAGCGGCCGCACCAGGGCATCACGTCCCTGCCCTTGTAGATCCAGCCGCGCTCGTAGCAGGACTTGAGCACCGACCAGATGGTGTAGTTGTTTTCATCGGAAAAAGTGAAATATGACCCGCCCAGCTCGGGCATCCCCAGATGACCGACCAGATACTCGACCGTGCCTTCAATCGGCCCCGTGGGACCCTCCAGCGTCATCACGGCGTTGGGATTCTCGGCAAGCCGGTGCTTTAGCTCCCGGAGCCGAGCCGGCCGATCCCAATCCATCCAGTACCCCAGGCGGATACTCTGTTCAGTCTGAACTGCCGCGTATTCGAGCACCCGCTGCTTGCACAGCAACACAAACTCCGCCAGCCCGAATTTCTCGATGTCGCGCTTGGTCTTGAATCCTCGCTCCTTTTCCACTTCCACTTCGACCCACAGCCCCTGGCAGTCGAATCCGTTCTGGTATCGACTGCTATGGCCTTGCATGGACTTAAAGCGGTGGAAAAGGTCCTTGTAGGTGCGGCCCCAGCCATGGTGAACGCCCATCGGGTTGTTGGCCGTGATGGGTCCGTCAATGAACGACCAGATGGGGCCATCCTGGCGCAGCTTCCGCAGTTTTTGGAAGGCCCCGGTTTCCTCCCAGAATCTCAGGATCTGGTGCTCTTGGGCGACGAAGTCAACCTTGCTTGGAACTTCTTTGAACACTCAATCCTCCAGCTCGATGACCAGGCGCTTGTTGATGCGGCCTTTGCTCTTGTAATCGACGATCTGGATCCGCCCGACTTCACGGGTGTTGGCGACGTGGGTGCCTCCGTCGGCTTGCAGATCGAGGCCGTCGATTTCGACGACGCGAACCTGCTGGATTCCGTCTGGGAGCAGATTGATCTTCGTGCGGATCAGGTCCGGGATCCGAAAGGCCTCTGCGCGCGGCAGCACTTGCGAGCGGAGCGGCCGGGCGGCGGCGACTTCCTGATTCACTCTTGCTTCAATCTCGGAGACCAGCTCCTTCTGCATGCGCTCGAACTCAAAGTCCATCCTGCCCCGCAGTGGTTCCATATTGCCACCGGTGACGCTGGCTCTGTAATCTCGCCAGATCACTCCACAGAGGATGTGCATTGCGGTGTGGGTGCGCATCAAGCGGTACCGCCGGTCCCAGCCCAGACTTCCGTTGACCGGATCCCCAACCTGCAGCGCGCCAGCCTCCACGGCGTGCCAAATCTCACCGTCCTGAATGCGAACCGCACTCACTGGGTATGGCTGCCTATCTCTGATCAGCTCGCCCGTGTCGTTTGGCTGGCCGCCGCCGCCCGGGTAGAAAACAGTGCGATTGAGCGCCACTCCGAGATCCGAAATGGCACTCACGACCGCCTCGAACTCACGCAGGTAGGCGTCCTGGTAATAGAGTTTCTCAGTCATCTCCTGGTTTCGATCCGATTCCCAGCCCACAAAATAAATCGCTCTCGTCCGCTTCAGGGACGAGAGCGATTGTCGCTCCCGCGGTACCACCCTGCTTCCCGCCGCCGGCGGGCCCTCAGCCAGGCGCGGCCCTGCGTGGGCTCATACCTGCGCCCTCAGTAACGGTGGGCGAATCCGGCTTCCCTACTGCTGGGTTCAGGTCGCGGCTCTGGGGTGATATTCGGCCCGCTGCTCCGCCTCGGCTCACACTTTCCCGAGTTCGCTTTCAGAGCGAGGAAGGCTTACTCCTCCCCTTCACTGCCTTTGGAAAGGGCTTGATTATGCCACGCGCATTCCCCGCGGTCAATGACCGAGCACGCGCACGATGCGGGATCGAGGCTGATAAAGGAATTTGACCTGCCCGAGCTGATCGATCAGCGAGCCTGCTTCTCGATGAAGCCCGCGCAGCTCTGGGTTCTTGACCTTCCATTCGCCGGCCAGTTGATTGAGAACGAGCCGGCTATCGCCGCGGAGTTCCACGTTCACGGAGCGCGGGTTGGTCCCTTCGGTCTTCAACAACGACAGCAGCGCCTCCAGCCCGGAGATCAGCGCCCGATACTCGGCCTGATTGTTGGTCCCGTGGCCAAATTGCACCCGCTCGGGAGGGAACGGCTTGCCCGGGACAGGGGCGAGGCGGAAAGAACCATAGGCCTGGCCCGGATTTCCAATGCTGCCGCCATCAAACGTGAGAACGACCCGCCTGGTCAAGGGTGGAATTAATCCGATGGCTCGTACCACTGGCGAAGCAGCGCCAACAAATTGCGGGTGTGCAGTTCGGGGGCCAGGCCGTTCATCAGGATGCGGCTTTTGCCACAATCCTCCACGTCGATCTGCCGCAGATAGGCTTCAGGGTCGCGCAGCCGGGCCGCTTTGCGAACATGCCGCCGGATGGCAGCAAGATAGGAGAGATTGGAGCGGACCGCCGCGTTGACCTCTCCTCGCAGCACGGATTCTCCATGTCCCTGCACGAGGTTCTCCAGCTTCATCCGGGGGATGGACTTGAGGCTGGCCACCATCTGGTCGTAGTCGCCGTCTGCGAGATATGGGACAGGCATCATGATATCGCCCGAGAAAAGCACTCGATCCTCCACAACCAGCACCCCGACTCCATCGGAGCTGTGACCCGGCAGCGGCAGGATCTGCAGAGCCCGCCGGCCAACCCGGATCGTGGCGCGCCCCTCTGAGAATGTGACCGTCGGGAGCTTCAGCCGCACGTCCTTTAGCTCGGGGTTGGCTGCCTTGGCGACTTCCAAGGCCTGCCGGCCTTTCGCCTCGAGATACTCCCGGCAGAGGGCGTGGGACAAAATGGTCGCTCTTGGGAAGAACCCATTCCCTAAGGTGTGGTCCGAGTGATGGTGGGTATTGATGATATAGCGGACCCCCCTACCAAGTTTGTCCTCGACAAAGCTCTTGACTTCGAGGATCTCCTCCGGGTGCGCGAGGGTGTCGATCAGGACCGCCCAATCCGGACCCACGATCGCGCCCGCATTCACTTGGGCGTAGATCTCACTGGTGAAAACGTAGACGTTTTCGGAGACTCGCTCGCGCAGCAATCCGACTGCCCCTGGCGAGCGTGAAGAATATCACGACCGCGAGCGGCCCGTCAAGTGTGCTTTACATAAGCGCAATCCGAGGCTATGGATATGGGGGGAAAGGGGAGACTTCGGCCGAAGCAAGCGGCTCGACCGTCAACCCTCTTCGGCCTTGAAAGCGGACAAAATTAGTCTGTCCCGCGTAAATGTACAGGAAAATCGAATAGGATCTGCCGAGGAAGTTGATCTCCAACTGATAGGGGCCGGCGGGCAAATCGCCGATCACGAAGTTCTCCTGATAGTACTCATCTGATTGAACTGTTCCCAGCGCGTAGGTCCAGACTTCCCAGATCTGTTCCGTGTCGACAGACTTGATCTGGACCCGAAACTCGCTCAAATCCCGGCCATAAGTGTCTTGCACCCGCCCGGCCAAAACCCCCCAGCCCTCCGCCGGGACCATCCAAAGCTCTGGATTTCGCGAGGCGAAGTAGCGATTTTCTCCCTGGCGCACCTCGAAATGCAGGTGAGGCCCGCTGGCATGACCCGTGTCGCCGACTGTCCCGATCTGATCTCCCGCGGCTAGCCGTTGTCCCGGCCAAACGATTACAGATTGCATGTGGCCATAGACCGTGTACAGGAGCTGATCCTGGTTGCCAAAGTCGTGGCGAATGGCGACCGCGAGGCCGTAGGGATCGGTGGGATCATAGACTCCCCGATATAAGCCGTAGCCGACCCAGGTCACCTCACCGGCGCCGGCTGCGAGGACCGAAGTGTTTCGGGCCGCACCCAAGTCCACTCCCGTGTGAATGGTCTCCTCGCCAAAGAAGGTGCTGCCGTAGCGATAGCGTGGGTTTGGCCAATTGACCTCGCCAGACGGAATCGGTCGTACAAAGTAGAAGTGGTCGGTTGGGCGGATTGCCAGGGGCACCGCATAGGGAGGCGGCCGCCACTCCGACACCGGATTCGGAGCTGCTTCTGGCAGGACAACTGAAGAGCGCGTGGGCTCAGGCTGGAGAATGAGATCTAACGCCGGGATTTCGGTTGCCCTTATGGTTTCTTCGGCCTCACCCGGTCGGCTGGCCGTCGCTGCAGGCGCAAGGATTGCTGGCTCGGGTACCGGGAAACAACCTGCCAGGAGCGCAAGCAGGAGTTGAGCCAGGACCGCTGACGAGACCTGCCGCATCACAGCTACGGTTGAGCGGAGGGAGTCGGAGTTCGCCAGCGCCACCACCAGGGAGTTGGGGTCGGGCGGGGCGTGTTTGTCGGTGTTGGCGTGGGGGTCTGATATGGAGTAGGTGTGGCGATGGCTGAGTCGGGGTACAGCTGCCGCATCGCGCTTACCCAATCCAGGGAATCGCGCAATGCGAACTCACCAAATCGCGCGCCCGCGTAAAAACTCCTCCAGTTGGCGAGTGCCGGCAGGCGCTCAAAACCAAAGTCTGCTGCCAACGCGGTGAAATCCACATAGTAGCCAGCCGGGATACTCTCCTTCGGCGCTCCGCCCTGATCATAGGCAGCAGGGTCGCCGGCATAGCGGGCCTGAAAGTTCCAAGGGCGCGATGGCAGCGGCTCCCCACGTGAACCGTCCTGCGCGGAGGCCCGCACGAAGATCCGCCAGTAGGTTTGGAGGCCGAAATCCTCCCGCACGACCTCCAACCACCCGGCTTGATAGGCCGCCTGACTGATCGCGAAGGCCCGACCGGTGAAGAGCCAATCGTTATAAGCGTACCCTGGTGGAAGCGGATCATTGACTCCGACGAAGGCGTACTGCAGTTGGGAGAGAAAGTCCCAGCCCGCATCGACAGCAACTTGTGCCCGCAGCGCCTCGAAGGCCTCATCCGCTGCGTCCGACATAGTCAGGCCCGCAGGGGTCACGCCGGCCAGTGGCACAACTGCCATCCGATCGCCCTCTGCTCGCGGTTCGTCCCACAAGACTTCGTATAGCGGGTCAGGCGAATCGGGGAGCGGGAAACTGAGATCAACTACTGAAATGGGAGACCAGTGGAGCTGGGAGATCCTTCCGCCCAGCGACCCGCCAACCGTGCTCAGCGCGTCTTCCAATGGGTACGTGACCACATGGGACTGATAGGGAGTGCGGAGGATTCCCGACAATGCCCGGCCATCTGAGATCCAGGCCGGATCTTCACCCTGCCCGACCCAGCTCGCGCCGCCCCCTGCCTGGCCCAGGTTCAACCGCTGAATGCCATAAACGCCTTCGATCTGAATGCTGAAGGCGAGTTGCGACCCGTCCGGGCTGAAGCTCGGATCGGATTCGACGAGCCCCACCGTACGGGTCAGGTTGCTGAATCGGTCAGTCGGTTTGTCGAGGTCTGCCAGGAACACATCGGGTGCCCCATCCCGATCTGAAACGAAGGCGATTCGCCGCCCCCCAGGGTCCCAGGTTGGCGAAACGTCGGCGCCCGGATGGTCAGTGAGCTGGATCGGCGTCTGGCTTCCGTCGATAGGCAGGATCCAGATATCGAGGTCCTCGGTGTAGTAGGCCTCGAACGCCAGCCACAACCCGTCGGGCGACCAGGTCGGCTTGCCTTCGTAGCCAGCGGTCTCCGTCAAGCGACGGACATCCCCAGTTCCGAGATCCAGCAGGTACAGATCCCAATTCCCATCGCGGCTGGAAGCAAACGCCAACTGATCCAGGTTCGGGCTGACGGCGGGGTCTCGGTCGTCCCAATCTCCATCTGTAAGTTGCCGGGTCTCAGGATCGCCTGGCAGATATCCCAGAATGTGGGAATGGCCCGCCACTCTGGCAGTCACTACAAAAGTGCCGTTTGCGACCGTTTGGTTTCGGCGAGCTGGGGCGGTTGCCGCCGCCTGGGGCTGAGGAATATTCTGGGGGGCAATAGGAATGGGCGGGCTGGAAGGGGCGCTTTCCGCGCGAAAGCTGGTCCATCCGACTAAGCCGGATAGGCCCAGGATCGGTACTAGAAGGAGTGTGGCGCGCACCCAGCCGCGGAATTTCCCACGGCCGGTTCTAACCCTCGGCCTAGATTGCAATCTACAGCTTCCCTGCGGCCCTGTGGGGGACCGGCCCGATTATACAGACGGCTCTAGACGATGCAAGGGAGATGCCAGCGGGAGGAATCAGATCGGCCGCCGAAGGGCGGCCGAGGATTGACAGGAGCAAACGCGGGCCCGCTGAGAAGCGAGGCTAGAGCTACCCCGATCTTTTCGAGGACGCCCTACCAGCGCGCTTCCGCGACTGCCGCCGGAAGCTGAAATAGCTCGCCGAACAGCTCTTCGCTTCCGCCCTGCGCTCGAAAGGCCTGCACAAACGCATACGGTGCCAGGAGAAAGGAAGCGAAATATTCGGCCGAGTCCTTCAGTTCGGACATCAGCAAATCCGGTAGACCCAGGTCCCGGCCATGCTTGCTGGTAATCATGGCGCTTAGCGTTTCCCGGGCGAGCGCCAGCCGACGCTCCTTCGCTGGCAAATCGACCCGCACGAATATGCTGCCGCGCTGACCAGGCGGGCGTGCGAAGGTCGCGTCCCACAGGTTCGAATACATGTCTACCACGCCGAAATCTTCTTGGTAGACATCGGGAGGATGATCGAGAATCTCCTCGACGGGAACTGGCGGCTCCGCGGCGCCGATGTGGTCGATCAGGGCGCGAGCCGCGATCTCCAGGAACCAGTGGCGCTCTTCGCGGGTGATCTGGATCATGCAACCTGCTCTTGATCAGCCTGAGCTTGGGTGGCCAGAAGTCCTTCCACGGGGGAGGGGAACTGCAGGCGGGGCGCCTGAGCCTCAGCGGATTTCACGTAACGGTAGGAGATCACCGCGAACTCCGCCCACGAATCGGACTCGATCCCGGAGAGCTGGGCACGCAGATCCGTCGTGAAGCCCAGTTCATCCAGCACCTCTCCGATGCGGCCGGCGCGGAACGCCTGGACGACGCCCGGATCGATGATCGAACGTGCTACCAGTTGATTTAGAGCTTGCATAGACATGGTGTTGCCTCCTGTGATGGGTCTTGCTTTCTTGTCGATTCCGATGGTTGTCATCAGTCACTCGATCCCTAGAACGCGAAAACAGCAGCCTGAACCCGTTGGCTCGCTGCCTGCTGGTTGAAACTAGAACTTTAGCGAAGCACTACTTGGTCGGCTTTTTGAGCCTAGGACGGTCCGATTCCGCCGTCCCCTCTTCCTCGAGCAACCATTTTACGTGTCTCCATCTCTAGGCAAAATTTACATGATTGCTCTGAGCGGTTTCTGAACCGGAAACCACACGATCAAGTTAGCAGACTAGTACTCTAGTACTAGTCTGCTCCTCTACCAACCGCAACAGGTCGCCCGATTTCGATTAGTTCCTTGCCCACCGGGCCTAGGGCCAGTAACTTGCCCTAACTGATCAGCCGGTCATACAGATCGCGCAGGTCCTCCGGCGGATCGAGACCCAGCTCTTGCGAGAGCAGCCGGACATACTCTTGATAATGGGCCACGATCTCGCTCCGCCTGCCCAAGCGCCCCAAGGCCTCCAGGTAGAAACGGTTGGTGTCATCCCGAAGAGGATTCAGCCTTAGTGCTTCCCGCAACAGATTTACGGCTTCCGAAGGACGATCCCGCACCAGAGCTTCCTCCGAATAGCTCGCCAAGACATCCAGATACCTTAGCTCGAGAGACCGGCGTCGCTCATCGACCCAGGCCTTGTCCAGCTCGGGATGGAACTCGCCGCCATAGGTACGGACCGCTTCCGTTAGCGCAAACATCAACCTCGGGTCTCCCGGAGGCAGCCGCTGGGCGACCAGCGTGGCATTCTCAAATTTGGCAACATCGTATTCGACGGCAATGGCCGGATCGATTCGATAGACCTCCCCGTCAAACAGCACCGCTTCCTTGCCCAGGATGTTGCGTATACCGTAGATGGCGGTGTGCAGGCTAGTGACCTGGCGCCCCGGAAGTTGCTCCGGCCAGAACAGGTCCATCAACTCATCCCGCCTGACGCGCTCCCGGTCAATCAGGTAGAACAGGATTTCCCTGGAGAGCGGCTTGAGCTCTCGTGGCTCTTTACCGTTCACCAGGATTCGGGATGTCCCGAGGGCCTTGAGCTCAATTCGAAGTCCGGCCGGCTCTTGCTCTTGATCAACTTCGTACCGCCGCTCGAGAGCTTCCATGAG
>CAYHJH010000007.1:0-20676 GCA_964356605.1 uncultured Anaerolineaceae bacterium | reverse complement strand
GTGAGCGGGTGGAAACCGGGGGTCACACCGACACCGTACGGGCGGTCTACAACGGTGAAGTCGACTTCGGAACTACCTTTTTCAGCGCGCCTCTGCTTCCCGAAGGGAGTTGGCAGGTCGGAGATTCTCCGGATATCCCAGATGAACTGCTGACAGAGTGCGCGGTAACCCCTGAAGACCGCCTGTTCTGCGGCGGCTATCGGGTGCTGGATGCCCGGGCCGGCCTCCGCCAAGAGGCTCCGGACGTGGTTCAGAAGGTACGGATCCTGGCGATCTCGTCCGGGATCCCCAATGACACCATGTCCTTCTCTCCGGACTTCCCTGAGGACCTGAGGCAGTCCATCATCGATGCCGTGGTTGCCTATCTCGAGTCGCCGGCCTGCCAGGAGCTGCAGGAGACGATCTGCTCGCCCGACTTCTACGAATGGACTGGGGCGTCGCCGATCACGGATGAGAACTTCGACGGTATCCGCCTCATGATGGAGCAGCAGGGAATTACGCTGGAGAACGTCGGCGGTTAGACCGTACCCTTGTCAGACAAACTAGCCCCGGGCAACCCAAGGCCCGGGGCTAGTTTCACCAACGAACGACCCTTCTCCGCAGCTGCTCGCGCGCCGCGGCAACATATTCCAGGTACGATTCTCAATTGAGCGTGCTGGAAATCAGGAACTTGACCAAGATCTACCCAGGCAACGTGCTGGCCTTGGACAGCGTCAGCTTTACGGTCCAGCCCGGTGAATTCCTGGCCGTGATCGGGCTCAGCGGCTCTGGCAAGTCCACGCTGCTTCGCTGCATCAACCGGCTGGTAGAACCGACCGCAGGACAAATCATCTGGAATGGGGTCGACATCACCCAAGCCAGCGCAGAGGAACTGCTGCGGATTCGCCGGAAGATCGGGATGGTCTTCCAGCACTTCAACCTGGTTAGCCGCTCGAAGGTCATCACCAACGTGCTCGCCGGACGCCTGGGTTATGTCAACCCGGCGCTCAGCCTTGCGCATCGGTTTCCCAAAGCCGATATCCAGATGGCGCTCAGACAGCTGGAACGGGTGGGCATTGCCAACCAGGCTTTGAAGCGCGCCGATGAGTTGAGCGGTGGGCAGCAGCAGCGGGTGGGCGTCGCCAGGGCCATGATGCAGGAGCCGGAGATGGTTTTGGCGGACGAGCCGGTCGCCAGCCTGGATCCCGTCTTGGCTCACTCGATCATGCAACACCTCGAGAATATCAATCGAGAGGACGGGGTGATGGTCATCTGCAGTTTGCACTTCCTGGACCTGGTCCATCGCTATGCCCACCGCGCGATCGCGCTGAACGAAGGCAGGCTGATGTTTGACGGATCACCCAAAGACATCGACGACGCCAAATTCAAGGAGATCTACGGCCAGGAGGCCGAGCGGGTCGGCTAGCCCATGAAAGCCAGCCCTGCGCTGCGATCCCTTGCGGCCGGCCTCGTCGTGGTCTTTGTCGTTCTAGTCTATGCGTACGCCTTCTCGGTTACGGATGTGAATTTCGAGACCACTCGGTCGGAACGGCGGCTAACCAGTCTGACGCGCATTCTTCGTGCACTCGCTCACCCCGACATCTTGGAATATCAACAGGAAGAGCAGGTCGTCGAAACTCCCATCCAGCTTCCCTGCCCGGACCAGGCAATGCCAGTGACCCAGCCGGTGGCGAGCGGACCGTATCTGATCTCTTCGCCTCCATGCGGAGGCCCCAGGCAGATCATCGAGGTAGAGGGCTTCGGGCTGTGGTCAGAAGCTCAGGGACCGGTGAACTTTATCCCGCCCAGTGGCGCGAGCCTGACGATCGGCTTGTTTGAGACGGATTCCGCCGGCCACTTCAAGATCAAGGCGGAACTGCCGAATCGCCAGCCAGTCGTGGAGGCGCAAATCCTGCGCGCGATTGCGAGGCGGAATATTGGTAGCCCACATCTTTCCCCGGTAGCGCTTGTGACGATCGACAAGATTATTGAGACCGTTTTCATGGCCTTACTGGCGACGACTTTCGGCACCATCTTGGCCATCCCGATCAGCTTCATCGCTGCCAAGAACCTTATGGACAAGGTCCGAAGTCCGCTTGCGAGCATTTCACTCTCGCTGGTGGGTTGGCCGCTCGGAATCTGGCTGGGAGCGAGCGCTGCAGGTTCGATCGGGCGGTTGCTGGATGCGGCGTCCGTTAGCATGGCCGTCAACTTGGGCGGAGCGATGCTCAGCCCGCTTGCGATGTGGGGCGCGGTGGCCTGGGCGCTGCCAAGGGAGGAAACCCGGCAGACAGCTTGGGGCCGGCTGGCGAGAGGCTTGGGCTTCGTACTCATCATCGGAATCTTCATTCTGTACCTCTCTTTTCTGGCCAATCTCGGTCTTTCCTTGGGGAAGTCGCTGATCGAGCCGCTGGGGAAGCTGGGTTTCTTGGGCAATTTCGTGTACCAACTCGGGGACAGCTTACGGATGATTACGCCCGTTTTGGCTGGCTTGATTGGAGGGGCCGCGCTGGGTGGACTTGTGGGAAGGTTGGGGCAGCAGGCCTCCGATCGCTTGGATCCCGGCCTGGTCAAAGGCCTGAACATTGTGACCGCCGCCACTGCGGGCGTCGTAGTATTTGCGCTGATCGGAAGAATGCTCAACTGGTTCTACGAGGTCCAGGATCCACTGAAGACCCTGTGGCTGCCCGCGGCGGCTGGCGCAGTAATCGGGATCTTGCTGGCAGCCAGGGCGGCGCCTAAAGATGCCCTTCCGATCGGATCTTCTGTGTATTACATCACCCGAACGATCCTCAATGCGACCCGGTCGGTGGAGCCGCTGATCATGGCCATCGTGTTTGTCGTCTGGGTGGGGATTGGTCCATTCGCCGGCGCACTGGCACTGGGGCTGCATACCGTAGCGGGATTAGCGAAGCTGTTCTCGGAGCAGGTGGAGAGCATCCTTCCGGGTCCGCTGGAAGCGATTCAGGCCACGGGAGCCAATCGGGTACAGACCATTGCCTTCGCCGTGGTTCCACAGATCATCCCCCCGTACATCTCCTTCCTCATGTACCGGTGGGACATCAACGTGCGGATGTCAACGATCATCGGCTTCGCCGGAGGCGGCGGGATCGGTCTCTTGTTGCTGCAAAACATTGGTCTACTTAATTATCGAGCCGCGAGCACCCAAATGCTGGCGATCGCGATCGTCGTCGCGACGATGGACTACCTCAGCTCGACCCTGCGTCAGCGCTTCGTCTAGTCGCCACTGCCCCCGTCCTGCGCGGCCGGCATTGCCGTCTGGCTGATCACGATCACCATTGCAGCGCTGGACTTCGTGAGTTCTGAGATCCGAGAAGGGTTCATCTGGCCGGAGTCCCGCCTCCGCTCGCCCCCGAACCGAATTCGTGCCTCGTCCGCTTCAGCCCCCTCTACCCGGCAAGAGAATGTCCGGGTCGCTTCCGGCGCGCTGCAACACGGAGCGGATCTCTGCTAGAGTCGGTACGTTTCGCCCGGTACCCCGCTTCTGGACCTTCGCCGCTCCAGCGGCATTTGCCAGCCTCGCCAACGATCGGCCGTCCAGCCCGGTCAGGTACCCATAGATCACCGCGGCGTCCAAACTGTCCCCCGCTCCGGTCGTGTCCACGACCGGGACCGGGATCGCCTCCTGCGATACGACTTCGTCCGGAGTGCAGATCAGACAGCCGCGCGGGCCGCGCTTAATGACGACGAGGGCCGGACCCAGGCGTAACAGGGCTTGCGCCGCCTGGGTCGGGTCGGCGTGCCCGGTCAGCCGTTCGGCCTCGCTCTCGTTCAAAAGCAGCACCGTCGCGAACTTGGCCGCCTCGCGGTGCCAGGCCTGGTCGAACTCGGGGTTGCCCGGTCCTGGGTCGAAGAACGTCGGCACGCCCGCCTGCCTGGCTTGCTTCAGACCGGCCAAGATGATCTGGGGAACGCCATCGTGATCGGCCCAACCATCGGCAAAGAGGGCTTCACAGCTGCAGATACGTTGGCGCCAGTCTTCGGTCAGTGCACTCACCTGCAGTGTCCCCCGAAATCCAAGATAGGCCGGCTCACCCTGCTCATCGACCACGACAATTGCGACCGGAGTTCTGGCACTTGCGGTCCGAAGGATGCCCTCGGTCGCGATTCCCTCTGCCAGAAGACCCTCAATCAATGCCTGACCGAATCGGTCATCACCTGCTTCTCCGAGGCAACTGACCTCGAGTCCGAATCGTGCCGCGGCAATGGCCACGTTGGTGGCCCCTCCGGGGCCGAGCTCCAGAAACACTACTCGCTGGATCGCCTGGGCCGACACTGGAAAGCGCTGGATGTGCACAACCAGGTCAGTAATCAGGTCACCCAGGATGCAAATCACGCTCGATGCCCTACGCGTTCGGCGAGCCCACCGAGGAATGCCGCGACCCCCAGTGGTGCGCCCTGCATCCCCAGACCCTGCGCCAAGCGCACGAGTTGTGGCGCCTCGATGCCTGCCTGCCTCAGTACGGAGGTTTCCCCAAAGACTTGGGCTGCGGGTCCGTCGGCAACGATCCGACCGGCATCCATCACGACGGCTCGGTCGGCGTGATCAGCGCAGAAATCCAAGTCGTGCGAGATGATGATCAGTGTTCGTCCTTCTTGTTTTAGACTCTCAACCACCTGGTCTACTCTGGACAGCCCCCTCGCGTCTTGCCCGGTGGTCGGCTCGTCGAATACGCAGACCGGAGTGCGCATTGCAACGGTCGCGGCCAAGGTGATGAGTTTGCGGTCGGAGGGGTTGAGGTCGTAAGGATGGCGGCCGGCTTCGGCAGCGAGCCCCACCAGGTCGAGTGCCTCGCCCACTCTCCGATCTTGCTCGACCGCGGAAAGGCCCGCCTTGCGCGGTCCAAAGCCAACCTCGGCCCGCACCGTCCGCTCAAAGAGCTGGTCGGCGGGATTCTGAAATGTGTAGGCTACCCGCCGCGCCAGCTCCGCGACAGTGTGATCTGCCGTGTTCCAATCTCCAACCAGCACCCGACCTGAAGAGGGACGGAGCAGCGCATTCAAGTGCTTGGCAAGAGTCGTCTTGCCAGCACCGTTGGATCCCACCAGGGCCACAGTTTCGCCGGAATGGACCGAGAGATCGACCTGGCGTAACGCGGTCACCTCCGGCTGGTATTCGAACGTGACCCCATCCCAGCGCAAGTTCATCCGAAGAACGCCAAGGCCTCTTCCAGCGTCACCGGCAGCGACCCATTTCGAGGTGCCAGCTGAGCTTCCCGGGCGAGCCGAGCTGCCTGGGTAAACCGGGTCTGCCTGACCCCGTTCTCCTGTACCGCTTCAGATGTGAGAACTTCCTGCGCCGAACCGTCGGCGACGATTCGGCCGTCGGCCAGCAGCAGCACCCGATCCACTCGGGACGCCAACCACTCCAGCTTGTGCTCAACCAGAACGACTGTGGTCTTTCGAACCTCGGTCAGCCGCTCCAAGGCCGAGAGCACCTGGCGGCTACCCACTGGATCGAGTTGGGAGGTCGGCTCATCCAAGACCAGCAGGCGAGGTTCCATGGCGAGGATTGCCGCGATCGCCAGGCGCTGCTGCTGACCGCCAGAGAGCGCATAGGGGGAACGCTCGGCCAGGTCTGCGAGGCCGGTGTCCTCCAGCGCCCGATCCACCCGCAGCTGCATCGCATCCCGGGGAACTCCCAGGTTTTCCAACCCGTAGGCGACCTCTTCTCGCACGGTGAAACGGGCACCGGTGATCTGGTTGAAGGGATCGTCGAAGACGAAGCCCACTGTCCCGACCAGCCGCTCGAGCGAAGTGCGGGCGACCTCCAGCCCCGCCACTCTCACCGAACCGGTCAAACTGCCGCGAAAGAAGTGGGGCACAAAACCGGTCAGCGCCCGGCACAGGGTTGACTTCCCTGCCCCGTTGGCCCCCACTACCGCGCAGAACTGCCCTTCCGGAATCCGCAGCGAGAGGTCTCGCAGGGCAGGCTGGTGGCCAGTCGGATAAGTGTAGGAGAGGTTTTCGACCTCAATCACCGCACGACCTCGAACACCAACCTGAGGATCACCAGTAGTGGGGCGGCGATCAGCATCAGTCTCCGGGCAGCCTGCTGCGGAGCGCTGTCGTGCAGGACCTGCAGGCTGGTCTTGGGACCGGACCGCTTGAAGGCCCGCGCCTCCAGCGCGATCGCGCGATCCTCGACTTCTATGATGCTGCTGAGGATGAGCGGTCCGAGCAACGGAAGGAGGGCCTTGAGCCGCGTCAAAATATTCCCTTCGGTCTCCAGACCACGAGCACGTTGGGCATCCAGGATCTGGCGGGCCTTCGCCTGAAAGCGAGGAACGATCTGAAGCGTGGTCAGAATGATGTAGGAGACGCTGGCCGAGAAGCCGTGCTGCGTCAGGCCGATCATCAACGAGTCCGGCCGAGTGCTCAGCGAGAGCAGCAGAAAGCTTCCTACAACCGCGAGCATCCGGCCAACGCTGGTGACCGCAAAAAGCACTCCTTCCTGTTTGAAGGAAATCGGCCCGATCGCCACAAGCGGAGTACCCCCCCTCCACAGCAGCCCTTGAATCAGGATGACCGAGATCACAAACGGCAGCACGACCTTCCAGGTCCTACCGAGGAAGGCACGGCTCACGCTACCCCAAACCGAAAGTGGGATCAACACGCCGATCAGGAGGACATAGCCGCTCAGCAACCCAGGCAGGCTCAAGCCGGCGATCAAACAGAAACCGGCCACTGTCAGCTTTGTGAGCGGATTTAAGCGGTGCAGCCCGCTTCGTCGGTCGATGTACAAGCTCAAGCTATCGCTCATCGGACCAGCTTAGCGGACTGCGAGCGTGGATTCGAACGGCGGCAGTTCAGGCCAGGTTCTGCGACCCCGAATACCGCCCCAGGAAACGCTGCGGTAGCGCGCGCACGATCAGCCAGACAACCACGAAGCTAATCGCCTTGTCGAGCGGATCGGAGGACACGCCTTGCGCAAAGCTTGCCGGCAGGATTCCGAGGCCGATGCCTCGGAAAAACGCCACGACCACGTCGGTGCCAGCCCCGGTGACGCCGCCGAAGACATAAGCTGCGATCGGCGCCGAGATCACTGCCGCGACGAGGCCGGTGATCACGCCGGAGAGGATCACCTTCCACCATCGCCGCAACCACCCCAGATCGCTGAAGACTCCGGCCAGGAGCCCGATCACCGCCCCCACCGCCGCGAATGGCGTATAGGCCACGTTGATCCCGCTCAGCCCCCACACCAGGTTAGAGAGCAGGCCGGTCAGGGCGCCGGCCCAGGTCCCCGCAAGAGCTCCGACCAGGATTGTCCCGATCGAGTCCAAGTAAAGTGGGACCTTTAGATTGAAGATGATCGTGCCGACGGCGATGTTGATCGCAATTGCGACTGGGATGGTTACCAGAGTCAGCGTGGAGAATTCCCTTTGCAACCGATTCATGATCCTCCTCCTTTTGCCATGGCCGATACATGGCACCCGCTCGCTGTGTGAGCCTGGCGTCCGGAGCCCTGGTGTTCCCACCTGGGTGCTCCTCCGGCTTGGATTGTACAATAGCCAGAAGCAGGTCACGCCTGCGTGTTTTTGGCCGAGAAAGTCCGTACGGGTGCAGGTGATATAATCGGCCAGATCCGCCCATGAACGAGCCTGTGCTGTTGCTGAACGCCAATTTCGAGCCGCTCAACGTGTGCACCACGCGCCGAGCCGTCGGTCTGTTGCTGAACGGCAAGGCCATGATGCTGCTGAACGGCAGAGGCTATATCCCGACCGTAAGGCGGCTGTATCCCAGACCTTCCGTGATCCGGCTGGGCTATATGGTGAAGCGCCCGCATCCGCGGGTTCGCCTCAGCAAGCGAGAAGTGTTTCGGCGCGACGGTCATACCTGCCAGTATTGTGGCGCTCGGGCAAACCGGCTCACCCTCGATCATGTCGTCCCACGGCATCGTGGCGGCGAGCACGACTGGACAAATTTGGTGACCGCCTGCTCCGCGTGCAACTTGAAGAAGGGCGGCCGCGCCATCCAGGAGGCCCGAATGTCATTGCAGCGGCCGCCTGGCGAGCCGCACGCTTCAGCGGTTTACTTGTACGGCTCACACTTGCTGGGGAATGAGGACTGGCGGCAGTTTCTCGAAGGCTGGTGAGCTAGAGCGCGGGACAGGCCAAAAACCCCGGACTGCCGATGGCTTCCGGGGTTTTTCTTTTGGCAGGTCCAGTCAGCCGATTTCCGTTTCGATCAGTCCCAAGTTGCCGTCTCGGCGCCGGTACAAGACTTTGACCTGGTTGGTGGCCTCGTTCAAGAAAACGAAGAAATCCTCGTGCTCCAAGAGGCTCATCTGCTCGATCGCTTCGAACTCATTCATCGGTTGGAGCCTGAACTGCTTTCGTCGCACGATTTTCGGGCCAGGCTCCTCCGATTCTTCCACCGCGAGCACTTCCCCCATAGAACGTCCGTCCCCTCGTGATCGCCAGTGCTTCCCTTTGTACCGTTCAGTTTGGCGCTGGATTTTCGCAAGTACGGCGTCCACCGCCGCATAGATGTCCGACGCTCGATCCTCGGCACGCAGCACCACTCCCTTCCCACGGACCGTCAGCTGAGCAACCTGGCGATCCTCGGAGCTTCGGGCGGCCTCGATGTAACTCAGGTCGACCTTGGCTTCCTGCAGCACGTCGAGATATCGATCCAATCTAGAGACGCGTTTTTCGACGTATTCACGCAGCCGGTCACTGAGCTCAAGGTTCCGAACGTTTATGACGACTTCCATCGTCGTGCCTCCTCGGTTCTAAGGCTGTGTTTCGGCCGGCTAGGCCCTCCCAACGGTGATCCCCCAAACCCGATCGGTACCGGCCTTGCGAATGGCCCTGGCGCAGGCGGATAGCGTAGCCCCGGTCGTGTACAAATCATCCACCAGGAGAACGCTCATTCCGGAGAATGCACCCGGCTCGGCCTGGAAGGCATTCTTTACATTGAGCCTGCGTTCACTCGGATCCAGGCCAACCTGCGACCTGGTCTCCTTTACCCTCCTGAGTCGGCCTTCCCCAAGCTGAAGTCGCAGCCTCTTCGCTAATTCGTCCGCGAGCAGCTCGGACTGATTGAAGCCCCGCTGCTTCAGCCGGCTCCGGCTAAGTGGCACCGGGACAACCAGCGTCGCCTGCCAGGCTGACCGATGGTAGAGATCCACCAGCCAATCAGCCATGACAGAGGCCAGTTGGCGATCCGGGCGATATTTCAGATGCAGGAGACCCTGAACTAGCCGGCCGGTATACCTGGCATAGGAGCGCACCGGCAAGGCGGGTTTCAGTTTGCGGCAAGCAGGGCAGCCAGACCAGGTTGCTAGCGGAAGACCGCAGGTGTGGCAGAGCGGCTCAACGAATCGTTCCAGCAGGGCGTCGCAATCGCTGCACCAAATCGATCCAGAAGTGCCACACCCGACGCATTGAATCGGAAAGAGCAGGTCCAGGCCTGCTCCTATCCATCTCTGAAACGCGTTGATTGTCTGACGCCCAGGGCGGTTGGCGCCGGGTTGAGGACTTTGTGTCGGCTGATCGCCGATCACCAATCAGCCTCCGAGGATCCCTCCAAGAGGCGAGCTGAGCAGGAGCATCGCGGCCGGGCCGAGCAGGATGATTAGGATGGATGGAAATATCAGCAATGCAATCGGAAAGACCATCTTGATCGGCGCCCGGTGAGCTTCTTCCTCGGCGATCTGCCGCCGGCGGACCCGCATTTGATCGGACTGGATCCGCAGCACTTTCGCCATACTCACGCCCAGTTGCTCTGACTGGATCACCGCGGCGACGAAGCTACTCATCTCGGCTACACCCAGCCGCTCGGACATGTCTCGCAAGGCATCCCTGCGCAGCTTTCCTAATCGGATTTCCTGAATCACGCGGCCAAACTCGAGCGACAGCTCGGTCACCCACTTCTCGTTGACCTTCGCCATGGCGCCGTCGAAACCCAAGCCAGCCTCGACCGAGATCGTGAGCAGGTCGAGCGCATCCGGCATGGCCCGAAAGACGGACTTCTGCCGAGCCTTGATTCGACCTGACAACCACATACTGGGGAAGAGGTAGCCGATGATCGCGAAGAGGGTGGAAATTCCCAGGCCCTGGAGCCAGTTCCGGCCGGTCCTGGCGAAGACGAGGATGAGCCCGAGTCCGAATAGGGCCGCGAAGACAAAGCGCAGCATCAGGAAGAAGGCCGGATTCATCTGCATGGGGTTGCCGGCCATCTCCAAGCGCTTCTTGGCCGATCCCAGGGTGGCTTGCGGCGTAAATCGTTGGGCAACCTGTCCGATCCGATTGAGGAAGGGAATGATGATTCGCTGGCTAAAGCCCTGCGAGAGTTCGAGCTCCTCCAGAGTCATGCTCTCCTCGCTGACCATCAGCTCCGACAGGCGCTCCTGGATCGGATCTTGGGACTGGGGCATGCGAATCCCAATGATCACGACTACAACTGCCACGAGCACGACCGGGATCACGATTAGTAGAATAGGCATCTGCCGACCCTTCTCCTAGATATCAATGTCCACGATCTTCTGACTGGCGTAGAACCCGCTCCCGATCATCAGGCCAGCCAGGCACAGCAGCGGGATCCCGCAGTTTCGTGTCGCCGGGTTGAAGAACTGCATGAGATACGGTCGATTGACGAAGTATAGCAGCCCAAGCAGAACGATCGGAAGAGCCGAGATGACCCAGGCAGTTGCGCGTCCCTGGGCCGTGAGAGTCTGGATTTCACCCTTGATCCGCACCCGCTCGCGGATGGTGAACGAGATGACGTCCAGGATCTCGGCCAGGTTGCCGCCGACTTCCCGCTGGACATTCATCGCCGTAATCACCAGGTCCAGGTCGTCACTATGAATGCGCCGCAGCATGTGGTCCAGGGCGTCCTCGGTCGAGATGCTCAGCTGTATCTCCTGCACCACTCGGCGAAACTCGTCCGCGATCGGGGCTGGCATCTCATGGCTGACCGCCTCCATCGCCTGCAGGGATGAAAAACCTGCCCTCAAGCCGTTTACCATCAGGTTGAGCATGTCGGCGAGCTGATTGTCAAATTTCTTCAGCCTGGCCCGCTTGGCCTGGTTGACGTAGATTCTGGGAATAAAAAACCCGACAACGGCTCCGACGAGCCCCAGAGGCAGGCCGCCGCCGAGGATGATGCCGACCAAACCTACGCCCATCGCAGACATGACCATGGCTGCGATGAATTCAGCCGGTCGCAGCTTGATATCGGCTTGGGCAAGGCTGACGGAGAGAGAGGCAAATAGGTTGGTGCCTTCGCCCATTCGATTGAGGTAGTCGGAAAGGGCGCTGGGTGCTTCTCGGTCTTGATCGGACTCCTGTCCGGCTGTAGTGATCAGACCTCCGGTCTCAGCGTAGCGACCCAGCCGCTCCTCAACGAGCGAACCGCCACCAACAAATGAGAGGACCAGGCCCACCATTAACAGCAGCAGGCCCAGTCCGCCACCAATGATCAAGACGGAAGTTGGATTCATTGTTCCTATCGGTA
The DNA here is from genome assembly GCA_964356605.1 of uncultured Anaerolineaceae bacterium. Classification (GTDB taxonomy): domain Bacteria; phylum Chloroflexota; class Anaerolineae; order Anaerolineales; family E44-bin32; genus JADFRG01. The sequence goes on along the minus strand of CAYHJH010000007.1, from coordinate 9,216 downwards.
GAGGCTACGATCTCCGACGCCGAAGATGGAGGCCGGCAAGTGGATCCCGGATTGTTCGATCTTCTCCATGAACCTCGGCCGCAGTCCGGTGGGACGCAATCGCCCGATCACTCGGCCGTTCTCCAGGCCGGTCTGCTCGAAGATGAAAATGTCCGTCATGGTAATCACATCGCCTTCCATACCTTGGATCTCTGAGATATGGGTGACCTTGCGGGTGCCATCGCGCATGCGTTCGATGTGAATTACCAGTTCCAGCGCGGAAGAGATCTGTTCGCGGATGGCACGCGTGGGCAGGTCCATCCCGGCCATCAGCGTCATCGTTTCGATACGCGACAGGGTGTCTCTCGGGCTGTTCGAGTGGGCGGTGGTCATCGAACCCTCATGACCGGTGTTCATAGCCTGAAGCATATCCAGCGCGGCCTCATCGCGGATCTCGCCCACGATGATCCGGTCGGGACGCATTCGCAACGAGTTCACCACCAGGTTTTGGATGGTGACCTCGCCGCGACCCTCGATGTTTGGTGGGCGGGTCTCCAGCGTCACTACGTGCTCTTGCCGGAGCTGGAGCTCGGCCGCGTTCTCAATCGTGACGATGCGCTCGTCGGAGGGGATGTACTGCGAGAGCACATTGAGCATGGTGGTCTTGCCGGATCCCGTGCCGCCCGAGATCACCATGTTCACTCTCGCAATGACACATGCCTTCATAAACTCAATGGACTCGGCCGTGAGCGTGCCGAACTCGATGAGCTGCTCCACCGTGATTGGGTTCTTGGCGAACTTTCGGATGGTCAGCACCGGACCTACCAGCGAGATCGGGGGAATCACGGCATTGACCCGGGAGCCGTCGTTCAAGCGAGCGTCCACATACGGGCTGGACTCATCGATGCGACGGCCGAGCGGAGCAACGATCCGATCGATGATCCTCATCAAGTGATCGTCGCTCTCGAAGGAGGCCGGCTCCCGGTGGATCTTGCCACCCCGCTCGACATAGATGTTCTTTGCACCATTGACCATCACCTCAGTGATGGTCTCATCGGACAGGAGTGGCTCAATGGGGCCCAGGCCAAGGATTTCGGCGACGATTTGCTCGAAGAGGCGCCTTCGCTCCGGGCGGGACAGAACAATGTTCATCTCCACCAGGATGCTCTCAAAGAGCTCCTCGATCTGTCGCCGGACCTCAGCAGTCTGGGTGACGTCCATCGAGGGGTCCAGCTCCGCCAACAGCCGGTTCTGAACTTCGTTCTTGATGTCGTGGATTCGGCTGCTGGGGGCTGCTCCCGGCGGGGCAGCTCGACGGGCAGTGAGGCCGCTTAGGCGAGAAGTCCCACCGGGGGTTGGGGTGAAAGGCTTCTGCTCGACTGGAGTTCGAGTCGTCTCCGTTTGCCCCTGTTCAATCCGCTTCAAAAGCGACACAGACTAGACCTCCGTAGCTCCGGGATCAGCGGCCAAAAAGCCTTGGCCGCTCCCGCACTTCCTCCTCGGTCCCAGCCTCTTGGGCCTTAACCAGCCGCTGCTTAATTGTACCCATGAGTTGCAGAATGGCGCGAGCCTGGGGGCTGCTGCGATCGCTGAGCAGCAGCGGAACGCCCTTATTGATTGAGGCCATAATTGTTCGCTCGTCCGTGGGGATCGTCGCTTCGACTTCTCGCTTCAAATTCTCGGCGACCGCTTCGGCTGAGATTCCGCTCTTCCGGTCCATCTTGTTCAGGACGAGGCAGACATTCTGGGTAGGGTACTCGAGAACATGCAGCAGATCGAGCAAGTTTCTGGCATCCTTGATGGCCGGAATTTCCGGTGTCGCGATCGCGATCAACAGGTCGGTCGCATCGAGTATCGCCAGCGTCGTATCGTCCATCGCCGAGGCCGTGTCGACGATAACGTAGGCGAATTGGCGCTTTAGATATTGGATAACGGCGCGCATCTGGTCGGAGCTGACTTCGTCCGCCATCTCTGGTCGGGGTGGTGCTGCCAAGATGTGCAATCCGCTCTCGTGGACCAGCAGAACATCATTGACGATCTCTGGATCTATCTCTCCCGAACGCACAGCCAGATCGCTGATTGAGGTCTTGGCCTGCAGATTCAGGAAGACCGAGACATCGCCGAACTGCAGGTTTCCATCTACTAGGACCGTGGGCGTATCGGGGCTGTCCAGCCCTAACGCGATGTTGGTCGCCAAGGTGGTGCAGCCGACGCCGCCCTTGGGGCTGTAAAAGGTCAAGACTTTCCCTGTCGGTCGGTGGGCTGGGACATAACCCGGAGCGCCAGGAGTGTCGACCGGAGCCAGGCCCCGCGGCTTCTCGAAATCCTTCCGTCTCTGATGCGCCATCACGGAGAGATTTCGGATCGTGGAAATCAGCTCTTCGCTGGAGGGGGGTTTAACCATGAAATATCGAGCCCCGGCCAGCATGGCCCGCTGCATGTAATCCGGTTCGCTCTGCACCGAGAGGATGATGACCTGCGTGAACGGAACTTCACGCAGGATCGCTTCGGTGGCGGTGATCCCGTCCATGTCCGCCATGTTGATGTCCATGATGGCGACGTCGGGCTTCGTTTCGATGGCCTTTTCGATCGCCTCCTGACCTCCGCGAGCCGTCTCGACGACTACGATGTCGTTTTCAAATTGAAGCAGCTTGCGGATGTTCTCGCGCGTCTCGGCGAAATCATCAACGATGAGGACGCGGATGGACTGTTCTCCGCCATCAGCCACGTCCGGTGTTTTGAGTCTCCCGGTTGAACGATCCAATTCTAACGCTACTGCCCTTCGGTCGGAACTTCAGGCTCGAGCTGGGGAGGAAATACCCGCGGCGGCGCCTCGAGGCGTGGCACGGTGCCGAATGGTAGCTTGGATGGGATGGTGATGTCGTAGTTGTCGAGCAGGAACTGCAAGGTGACGCTCTCCAGAATGAGATCGGCGGTCGGATCGTTCGGGCTGCGGAGCGTCAACACCAGCTCCAGGCCCGCTCCCACCGCCCAGTTGAGCGCCAAGGCATCCTGAGGAGTGACGATCAGGGTGACAATATCAGGAAACACCACCGCGGGCTCCTCAATTGGTGCCGCCCCCGGCTGCGCAGCCGGAGCCCCGACTCCCGCAACTGGGGTAGCCCCAACTGGCACCGCACCCTCTTGCTCGGGCAGTGGGAAGTTCCCCACCCCGAGAACTGTCGCGTTGGTAATCAATCGTTGAGTCACCAGGCGTGGCTGAGCCGGCCCGGACGGTCCGACAAAGAACTGTTGACCGGTGGCCTCGTCGGATTGCGTCTTGCCCACGATTGGTGGTCGCTCGGTAGGTTGACAGAGGATTTGGCCGAGATCATTTACAGTGATTGCCCGACAAGTAAACGCGCTGATCAACTCGTTCGCCGAGCTGAACAGGAAAAGCGCCTCGTTCGGTAGGCCGCTTTGGAAATCTACGTCCAGATCTGCCAACAGCAGGCTGATCAGAACGTCCACCTGATCACCCGGCCGCAAAGCAAAAGCAACACCCGAGAACCGATCCATCGGGATCGACAACGCCGTAAAGCCGGGCGGGATGGCGAGCGAGGCGTCGGACCCAACTCCCAGCAGGTCTCCGGCCTCGTCGGTGACCATATTCTCGGTAATCGGGACACCGCGGGCGATATCCATTCGGGCCCGCTTGCCGACTACCTGCCCAAGGTCATCGAGCATCGTCTCGACTTTGTAGTCCGCCGGGTAAGGGGAAACGATGGCCGCTTCTGGAGCGATGACGGAGCCCCGGGGGATGTGCTGGGCAGCAATCACGATGTTGGCTTCGCCAACGGGGGTCGGTGTGACGGACTCTTCAGGCGCGGAGGGTCGACTTAGGACCAAGAAGAGCCCAACCGCCCCAACGATCAGGACCAGGGCTAGCAAGATGAACGTGCGACCACGGCGCATTATGCCTCCTCGATGAGCGGTGACACGCCCGCCCGGCTAGCGCGTCGGTATGATACTGCTAGGGGTTCAAAAGTCAAGTTGGCCGTCCGGTGGGCCGATTCTGGGTCCTATTTGTGACTTTCTTCACGAAAGAAGCCCTATCGCAGATAGGGCTCCCTCGTTTCTGTCAGGTGGTCGAGGATCTACCCGAAACCTGTCCCGATGGGCGTCTAGATGTTGCTAACGATGTTGCTAAACACGTTCCCAATGGCGGGTCCGAGCAGAGCCAAAATAACGATCACGACGACGGCGACCAATACAAGGATCAACGCGTACTCGACCAGACCCTGACCTTTCTCCTTCGGTGCGTACAGCATGTGTCTCACCTCCCTTCTGTTTCAGTTTCGCCTGGAATTCGCTCCCGGCCTACCCATTATAGGGAGCGGCCTCTAGGTGGACAATAGGACGAATCTCCGAGGCAGCGCTACGGCTCCACGGTGGGAACCCAGAACGCGGCTCGGGTGCCCTCCCCCGGCTTACTCTGAATCTCAAATTGCCCACCCACCTGCTCCAAACGGTCTTTAATGGTACGAAGCCCATGCAAGGCACCCTTTTGGTTGAAGACCGCCTCTACGTCGAACCCTCTCCCGTTGTCTTCCACCGAGGCCTTGACCTGGGCCTCATCCAAGTCAAGTAACACTTTGACCTGGGTCGCTTGCGCATGGTCGCGCACGTTCTGCAGCAGCGTCTGTACCGACCGGAACATCAAGACCTCCCGGTGGGCCTCTAGCCTCCGCTCTGTCCCTGTGACGACCACATTCAGTTCGAGGCCGGTCTTCTCTTTGTATGCCTCGGCGTACCTTCGAACCGTTGGGACCAAGCCGAGATCATCCAGCATCATCGGACGCAGGTCGAAGATGTAGTCGCGTACGTGGGAGAAGGTTGAAATCGCCGCAGCCTTCAGACTATTCAGCTCCTCGCGGGCTTTGTCTTGATCCGTATCGAACAGCCGCATCGCGATTTCGGCTTGCAAGATGAAATTGGAGAGCGCCTGAGCCGGGCCATCATGGATCTGGCGTGAAATCTTGCGGCGCTCCTCCTCCTGGGCCTCGATGATCTGTTCGATCACCGAGCCTTTGCCGGAGTCAGCATCCGCCATCTCGTCCGGCGAGCGCCCCTCCAGCAGGTTAAGCGTACTGGTGATGAACTCAATATAGCGCTGCAAGTTGGTCTGGTCACTTTGTAGTTTTTCCAACTGACCACGCATCGTGAAGAGCCGCTGCTGGGTGTCCGCGGCAGCTTCATAAGTGGACCGGATGTCCTCCCGCGGAACCGTGTCGAAGTTGGACTGAATCTGGCGGAGGGTGGCCGCGATCGAGGCGTTGCGCTGGGCCAGTTTCTCGACCTCTCCCTGGCTCTGTTCAACCAGCATGCCGATTTCCTGGCGTTCTCTACGGACCTGCTCAAGCTCCTGGCGGGCGATCTCGACGAACGCCTCTACTGGGCTGAGCTCGGCCTGTGCCTCGGTCATTCAGCTACTTGCGGGTGTCCTGGAGTCGCACCCAACCGTGCCGCAGGGCGTAGACCGCGGCCTGGGTGCGGTCCTCGACATCCAGCTTGTGAAGAATAGCCGTCATGTGGTTCTTGACCGTCTGATGGCTGATTCCCAACTGCACCGCGATCTCTTTGTTGCTCAATCCCCGGGTCACGTATTGCAGGATCTCCATTTCGCGAGGCGACAGCGGGGTGAAGGCTTCCACGTCGCCGTCGAGATGCGGCCGGCGAACGGTCTCTACCCCTCGGGAAAGCCACTGCTCGAGGCCGGCCTGATCATAGACCTGGTCGCCGACAACAAAGTACCCGCGGGCCACGTTGCGGATCACATCTACCAGCTTCCCCGGTTCGACGTCTTTCGAACAATAGGCCGCTGCTCCCGCCTTGAACGCGTGCAGCACCTGCTCGACATCATCGTAAGCGGTCAGGAGCACGATCGCCGTGTTGAGCCGCTCCGCCGCAACTTGGCGGGTGACCTGGATCCCGTTCATGCTGGGTAAGTTGACGTCGACCAATGCGACCATCGGCTGCTTCTCACGAACGAGCTTAAGTGCCTCATCACCGCTGGTGGTTTCGCCGACGATCTTGATGTCGTCTTCGGAAATGAGGACGTTGCGAACACCCTCGCGGAAGAGAGGGTGATCATCGACGATCAGAACAGTGACTTCCTGCAAGGATTTCCCAGCCCCAGGTCGGCGAGTATAGCACAGCCACCGCACGGGGCAAACGAGGATGAGTTCCAGCGATACACGGCCATGTTTTCCCCTCCGGCGGCCGGGCTGAACAGCCCCCCGGTCACGAAAACCGGCTCCCTGCCCCGAGTGAGCTCCGGATACCAGGATGGAAAAGTCACCAGATAGTCCGCCCCTTGTTCATGGAGGTAACGCGCCAGCGCCGGCTCATCATGAAGGAAGGGAATCGCTTGCGGAGAAACGAGGCCAGCCAGGTCGATCAAGTCCCGATTGCTGAAGTACCCCAGGGCGCCGATGTCGTGCGCGGCGACAACCGCCCCCACCGGCGTCTGACCCTCGATCCAGCGTGCGGACTCCACCATCTCCGATTCGATAATTGCCACATCCTGGGCATAGGCCCGGGCGCCAGCCAACCAGAAATAGGCGGCGAGTATCGGGACCAGCACGATCCAAGTTCGGGAGAGGATCCGCCTCCAGGCCGTGCCCGATCCCGGCTGAACCCAGCTCAGCATCCCCGCCCCGGCGACCGCAAGCCAGACCGGCAACACCGGCATTGCATAACGACCGTGCTGATAGGTGACCGGCAGCCGGACCGCGTACAGCCCGAGAAAGACGCCCGACCAGACCAGCGGAAGCAGCCGATCCCACTGGCGATTCCGAATCTGAGAAACCGCAGTGATCACCAGGCCAGGGACGAGAGCCGCCATCACCCCGATCAGCGGCCCACCCGGCTCCAGCGCTTGCCTACCAAACCAGGCGCCGGGTACGCCCGCCTGAGCGGCCAGACGAACCAGCAGGGGGATCTCCCTCAAGGCCGCGTACTCTGCCTGCTTGGCGAAGAACGTGTTTGGCCAGATCTGACCCGAGAGGGATCTCTGCCACAAGAGATACGGAACCAGCCCCAGCGCCAAGCCGACCGCAAACTTCAGCAAACCCGCCGTCGCCTCACGGCGTCCTTGCAGGATGGTCTGACCAACGGGCCCAATTGCCAGGGTCAAAGCGTCCGGGCGAATCCAAGCCCCCACACCAATCAGCAGCCCGAGTCCGCCGGGCCCGACGCGCCTGGATTCAAGAGCGAAAAAAACCAACACTGCCAAAAGCCCCAGCGCGAGTGTTTCCATGCCTGACACACTCGCCCAAACAAGATGCCACTCCATGACGGCAAGCAGAGCAAAAACCCAGGCCCAGCTCATCTGGTCGGGCGCCCGGATCTTCACCCAGTGAGAGACCAGCCAGGCAAGGATGAACAGAAACAGAAGTCCGACGCCATAGGTCCATGCCAGAGGGTTGAGGCGCAGCCAGTAGCCAACCGAAAGCAATGCCGACCACAACGGTGCCGTGGAGCCTGCGCTCGGGCTTCCAGGAAGGAACGACCACTCCCCACGTTCGGCCAGATTGCGGGCGTAGGTCTGGTGGATCCAGGAATCGTCCAGTGGCAGCCCTAGCCGATAAGTCCGATCGGCCGACCATAAATACAGCACCGCGGATGCCACCAGACCAAGAACAACCAGCCCGGCCAGTGGCCACTCGCCCCGTCGCTCGGGCGGCCTCATGGCTGGATGACCTGAAGCAGATAGACGGGCTGCCCTGCGGGGTCCTTGTAACTGTCCACAAGCCGTAGCCACGCGAGCGACTCAGGATTGGTGTAGAGCTCGTCCAGACCCGCCGGGTGATTAGCCTCCAATAGGATCCACTCCACCTGGAACTTGCTCGAGACCTGCTGGAGCGTCTCCGGCGGACCATTTGGAATAACCACGGCCTCTCGATGGGTAGCGAAGCTGAAGCCGGGAGGGTTGTTAACCGCCACTCGCCCGCTCTCTCCGGTCAATCGCCGGCCCGCCTCGGCATAAGTCTGCAGACCTGCCCCCCACCCTCGGCCAACGCGGGCCGGGATCACGATCCGGGATGCAAGCAGCCCAATCGTCAGGGCGGCTGCCAGGCCAAGGGCCGCAGAACTCAGCACTCGCTGTGCCTGCCCCACATTCCAGTTTCTCTTCCCGCCTGCCCAATCGATTGCGGCACGCAGACCGACCGGCGCCAGTGCCCAGAGAACCGGCATCGCTGCGACACTCGAATGGAAGAAAGCCCCTCGAGGGCCAATGAAGGGAAATACCAGCGTCATGGCAGCGAGAAGAAGCCCAAGGAAGTAGATCGGCAGCCGGACGAGCGGCTTTGACCAAAGGCGGAGCGCCCCAAGGACCATGAATGGCGCGAGGAACACCATCCCGTTTTCCGCGACCAATCTAGCAAGATTCCAGAGCAAGGCGGTCGCGCGGGCCTCTGCCAGCGCCGTAACTCCAGCTCGCCCCCACCGTTCGAAACTGAGAAGGGTCGGCGGGAAGGCAAAGAGGTCGTCGTAGCTCAACATCCACAGCAGGCGCAGACTACCGGGATTCGAAATCGACCCGACGACGGTCAGGTTCCTTGCCCACCATGGAATCATGATCAGCCCGTATCCGAGGATTAAGGACCCAAGCGCGCTCGCTCGGCTTCGCTTTGTCAGAATCGCGGCGATGATTCCCGTCACCAGCAGCAATAGTCCGTCGGCCCTCGCCAGATTCCCGACGCCAGTCGCTATTCCCAATCCGAACCACAGCAGGGCCGTTCGTTTCTTTAATGCAGCTGTCATGAGCCAAAACGCGATCCCACCAATTGCTGCGTAGAGCGCAAACGAATCGGTCGTGACCATGAAGGGTAGGAAGAATCCGGAGAATGCGGCCAACAGTCCGGCTTGCCAGGCCAGCCCGCGATCTTGAGTGAGCTCCATAGCGATCCTGGCCGTAAATGCGGGCAATAGGGCCGTGATCAAGATGAACGGCGCCTGGGCCGCCCGGAACGTGCTTCCGAGCAGCCGCATCGAACCCGCGGCGAGCAGACTGGGCAGCGGCATCCAGTACAGATGGGAGGGATGAGGAATAGCTGCCGGGTCGTCTATGTAGTTCCAGAGGAAAGGTTCGGAGAAGCCTTTGCCGTCCGTAAGTTCCCTGGCGGTCACCGCGTAGTAGTCCGCATCCATGTATCCCGGCTGCCGCACCCACGCCGCCGCCAGGAGTGACATCGCCAACCCGATCAGCAGCAACCAGATCGTTCGCATTGT